>CALLYX010000063.1 GCA_937858775.1 uncultured bacterium
AGCGGTATGTCCAGCAGCGCAGAGACCTCCCGGGCGATCCCGATGACGCTCAGGCAATCCGGCCGGTTGGGGCTCACGCTGATGTCGAGGAGCCAGTCGTCGAGGCCGAGCGCCGCGGAGAGGGTGGCCCCGGCCGGGACCCCGGCGCCGAGAAGCATTATCCCGGCGGCGTCCTCGCCGAGGCCGAGCTCCCGCTCCGAGCAGAGCATCCCCTCGGAGGCGATCCCGCGGAGCTTCGTCTTCTTGAGCACCGTCCCGTCCGGCAGCCGCATGCCGGGAAGGGCGAGGGGCGCCGATTCCCCGGCACGGACGTTAGGGGCTCCGCAGACGACGGTGATTTCGCGCGTCCCATCGCTCACGCGGCAGAGCGAGAGCCGGTCTGCGTTCGGGTGCGGCTCGACGGACAGGATCTTCCCGGCGACGATGCCGGCCGGCCCCTGGTCGAGGCGCGTCAGCGACTCGACCTCCAGGCCGCAGAGTGTGAGGCGCTCGGCCAGCTCCGCCGGCGGAAGCGCCACGTCGACGAATTCCCTGAGCCACTGGTATAGTATTTTCATGGCGTACCCGCCGCCCCGCGTGCGCGCGGATTCGGGGGGCCGGCCGTTCCGCGGCGGGGGATCCCCGATCCTATATGAACTGCCCCAGGAAACGCGCGTCGTTTTCGAAGAAGAGACGGATGTCGTCTATCCCGTAACGGAGCATCGCGATGCGCTCGACCCCCATGCCGAAGGCGTAGCCGGTGAAGCGTTCCGGGTCGTATCCGACGGCCTCGAATACCGCCGGGTGGACCATCCCCGCGCCGAGGATCTCTATCCACCCCGTCCCCTTGCAGACGCGGCACCCTTTCCCCCCGCAGATGACGCACGAGATGTCGATCTCCGCGCTCGGCTCGGTGAACGGGAAGAAGCTCGGGCGGAAGCGGATGCCCGTGCCGTGGCCGAACATCCGCCTCACGAAGAAGCCGAGCGCCCCCTTGAGGTCGCCGAAGCTCACCCCCTCCCCTACCGCGAGCCCCTCGACCTGGTGGAACATCGGGGAGTGGGAGATGTCGCTGTCGCACCGGTAGACCCGCCCCGGCATGATGCAGCGGAGCGGCGGCTTCCGCCGCTCCATCACCCGGATCTGGACGGGGGAGGTGTGCGTGCGCAGCAGCAGGTCCTCCCCGACGTAGAGGGTCGCCTGCATATCCCTGGCGGGGTGGTCGGGGGGGAAGTTGAGCGCCCCGAAATTGTACCGGTCGGTCTCGACCTCGGGGCCCTCCTCGATGACGAAGCCGAGGCCGGTGAATATCTCCGCGATCCGCTCCGTCACGATGGAGACGGGGTGCCGGGCGCCACGCCGGACAGGGACGCCGGGGGCGGTGACGTCGACCGTCTCCCGCAGGAAGGCCCCCCGTTCCTCCAGCCGCCTTATCTCCAGGCCGCGGGCGTCGAGAACGGCGGAGAGCTCGTCCTTGAGGCGGTTGACCGCCTGCCCGGCCGCGGGACGCTCCTCCGGGGGGATATCCCGCAGCCCCCTGAGGATCGCGGTGACCTCGCCCTTTCGGCCGAGAAACCTAACCCTCAGCGCTTCGAGGGACTCCCGGTCGGCGCACGCCTCGGCGAGGCGCGCGGCTTCGGCGCGAAGGGAATCGATCTTCTCTTTCATCTGCACCCGGGCATACGGCTCGGGCGGGGATGAACGGGGCTTACAGAAAGCGCGGGAAGCGAACGGAGCGCGACAGACCCGTCCCGCGCGCGCGCCGCACTATCTCGCGGGTGCGCCGCCGGCGGCTTCGCGCGCGGTGCGTCGGTCTGTATGGTAAACGGAGCGCATGCTCTCCATCGTGTCTGGTCTCTCTGGTGCCCCTCTCCCGCCCTACTTGTTCCCTGCACCCCTGGCGACATCAGCCAGTTCCTTGAAAACGCCCCGGTCGCGCACCGCGAGGTCGGCAAGGACCTTCCTGTCCAACGCGACCCCGGCCTTCTTCAATCCTGAGATGAACCGCGAGTAGGACAGCCCTTCGATCCTGCAGGCGGCCCCTATGCGCGTTATCCAGAGGCCGCGGATGTCGCGCTTGCGCGCCTTGCGGTCCCTGAACGCATATGCAAGCCCGCGCTCGACGGATTCCGTAGCGAGCCGGATGAGTTTCCCCCGCGCGCCCCGGTACCCCTTCGCGCGTTTGAGAACCCTCCGCCTCCTCCCCCTCGAGGCCGGGGCGGTCTTGACCTTTGACACGTGTTCCTCCTCCCGGCGGGCATCACCGGTACGGCAGCACCCTCTTCAGCATCCCCTGCTCCACCGGGTTCACGACGCTGGTCCCGCGGAGCTTTCTCTTTCGATTGCGGCTCTTCTTCGACATTATGTGGCTGGTGAACGCCTGTTTCTTCTTAAAGCTGCCGCGCCCCGTACGCTTGAACCGCTTCGCCGCCGAGCGGTTTGTCTTCATCTTTGGCATCGTTTGCGCCCTTCCTCTCGACCGCCGGCGGCCTCGGCCTCGACGCCCCCGGCCGCGGCGCGAACATCATCACGACATTCCTGCCGAAGGTCTTTGGGGTCATCTCCACCTGGCCGAGGTCCTTCACGTCCTCCCCGAACCGCCTGAGGAGGTTGTTGCCGAGCTCCGTGTGGGCGAGCTCCCTGCCGCGGTACACCAGCCTTATCCTGAGCTTGCACCCCTTTTCGAGAAACTCCCGCGCCTGCCTGAGCTTGACCTGGTAGTCGTGGTTCTCGATCCGCGGGCGGAGCTTGATCTCCTTGAGTTTGCCTCCCACCGATTTTTTCCGGGCCACGCGGTTCTTCTTCATCTGCTGGTACTGGTACTTGCCGAAATCCATGATCCGGCACACCGGCGGGTCGAGATTGGGCGCGACCTCCACCAGGTCGAGCTTGCTCGCCCGCGCGAGCGCAAGCGCCTGCTCGGCGGTCATGATCCCGGCCTGCTTGCCATCCTTGTCGATGGTGCGTACCGCCCTGGCCCTGATCTGTCCGTTGACCCTTACGATAGACCGAATACGTATCACCTCCCCGTGCGAGCGGCGAAACGGGGCGCCCGTGTCCGCCGGGATCAATCCGCGGCGGGGCGGGCGCATGCCGCAGCGCGTTATGCGGCGAAGTATAGCATCCGCGCGCGCCCGATCACAAGCCAAAATTTCTCCCCGCTCCCGACCGGCCGGGTGAAGGTTTCACCGGACGTCGAACGGCAGCTCCGCCAGGGCGGTGCGCGCTGCGGGGTCGAGCGGATCGTGCAGGATACGAACGGCGGCGAGGAAGAGGGTGTAGCGGCCGGCCGGAGCCCCCCTGGGGATAAGGATGGGGGGGAGCGGGCCGGACCGCGGCGCCCTGTCCCGGGGTATCGCCCGGGCGAGGAGGGGCGCCCCGCCCGCAAGGGCCCCGCGCGAATCGAGAAAAGCGAAACGACCCCCCGGCGCCATGACCGCCGCGTAGCAGTCCAACGCGTTCCGGACAAGGTCGTCGCCCGGCGCGAGTTCGTATCGGGCGTGAAGCGCCTCCCCGCGCGCGACGCCCTCTCCCCCGCCTGCGAGGGAGAGGCTCGGCCCCTCGGACGCGAGCGGAACGCCGAGAACGGGCGCGAGCGCCTCGTACCATGCGGGCGCCATCACGTACGCGTGACCGGCGCTGTTCGGGTGCTCGGGCGAGGCGAGGTTGAAAAGCGCGTTTCCGAAACCCGGCACCGCGTGGAACGCAGCCCACTGGTCGGCGCAGCGGACGCCGCGCCGCGCGCAGGCGTCCTGGACATACCCCCCGGAATAGAACCTCGCCGTTCGCGCGTACTGCGCGCGGCAGAGCGCGGGATGAGGCGGTATCACGGTGTCGACGACCGGCGTGACACCCTGGGCGGCGGCGATCGCGGCCATCCGGGCAAGGTTATCCCGAATCACCCCGAAGGGAACGCCGAGGGCGATATCGTTTGTCCCCTCCATGATAAGGACGAGGTCGGGACGGTAGGCGTCAAGCACCCTCCCGAGGCGGGCGAGGCCGCCCGAGGTCGTCTCGCCGGATACCCCCGCGTTCACGAGCGAGAACGTCGTGCCGGGGCAGTTGTGGGCGAGGATGCCCCCGAGGTAGGCGGGATAACCGGTGCGGGGCCCGTTCGCGGCGCTTCCTTTCCCGTAGGTGATGCTGTCGCCGAAGGCGACGATCGTCCGGTCAGCGGCGGGCGCGGCGAGCGCGATGGACACGGCGATAGGCGCCGCGGCGGCCATGCACGATATCATTCTCATCACTTCCCCCCGGCGGCCCAAGCCCCGTCGCTTCTTTAACGCCCATTACCGTAACAGGAGCGGGGGCGCCTGTGAAGCCCAAAACGGCGCCGCGGAACGCCCCCGCGGCCCTTTAGGCCTTGAGTTCGCGCGCCCGTTCCACTAGCATTGCCCCGGGTTGCTCCGAGGCCATGGCGATGAGGGATCCTGTCTGCGGCATGGCGGTGGCGCCTGGTTCCGCGCATCGGCTGAGGCACGCCGGGACGGAGTACTACTTCTGCTGCGACGCCTGCCGCGAGAAGTTCGCGAAGGCGCCGGCCTCCTATATCGAGGGGAAACAGCCGCCCAAGCCGGCCGCGGCGGGGTCGGGGATGTTCACCTGCCCGATGCACCCGGGGGTCGTCCGGGCCTCGCCGGGGGAGTGCCCGGCGTGCGGGATGGCGCTCGAGCGGGGGGCGGCCGCCGGCGAGAATGATAACCCCGAGCTCGACCTGATGACGCGGCGCTTCGCCGCGGCCGCCGTACTTGCCGCCCCCGTCTTTCTCCTCGCCATGGCGTTCGATATCCTCCCCTCCGTGATGCCGGCGCGCCTCACGGCGCGCGCCGTCCAGTGGATCGAGTTCGCGCTCGCGACCCCGGTCGTCCTCTGGTGCGGGGCGCCGCTTCTCGGACGCGCGTGGAGATCCGTGCTGACCCGGTCGCTCAACATGTTCACGCTCGTCGGCCTCGGAGTGTCCGCCTCGTGGGCCTACAGCGTCATCGCCCTGCTCGCCCCGGCCGCGTTCCCCCCCGCCGCCAGGATGCCGGACGGGACCGTTCACGTCTACTTCGAGTCGGCGGCGGTGATAACGGCACTCGTACTCCTCGGCCAGATCCTCGAACTGCGCGCCCGCGCGCGCACCGGCGCCGCGATCCGGACGCTGCTCGGCCTCGCGCCGAAGACCGCCAGGATCGTCCGCCCCGGCGGGGCCGAGGAGGATATCCCGCTCGACCGGATACGCCGCGGCGACCTCCTGCGGGTCCGCCCGGGCGAGAAAATACCCGTGGACGGGGTCGTGGTCGAGGGGGTGAGCGCGGTGGACGAGTCCACGGTCACGGGGGAGCCGGTTCCCGTGGCGAAATCGACGGGAGACGAGCTCACCGGCGCCACGATCAACGGCACGGGCACGCTCGTCATGCGCGCGGAGAGGGTCGGCGCGGAGACCGTGCTCTCGCGCATTGTCGCCCTCGTCGCCGAGGCGCAGCGGTCGCGAGCCCCCGTGCAGGAGCTCGCGGACGCGGTCGCCTCCCGCTTCGTCCCCTCCGTGCTCGCCGCCGCCGCCCTCGCGTTCTGCGCATGGATTCTCTGGGGCCCCGAGCCGCGCCTGGCGCACGCGATCACCGCCGCCGTGGCGGTGCTCATAGTCGCCTGCCCGTGCGCCCTCGGCCTCGCCACGCCGGTGGCGGTAACCGTGGGGGCCGGCCGCGGGGCGCTCGCCGGGGTCCTGATCAGGGACGCCGCCGCCCTCCAGGCGCTGGATCGCGCGGAGACGCTCGTCGTTGACAAAACCGGCACCCTCACCGAGGGGAGGCCGAGACTCGCCTCCGTCTTCGCGGCCGGGGACGCCTCCCAGCGCGAGGTCCTCCGCCTCGCCGCCGGACTCGAGCGCGGAAGCGAGCACCCGCTGGCGGAGGCCGTCGTGCGGGGGGCGATCGAGCGCGGGATCGAGCCGGCGGCCGCGAACGGGTTCAGGTCCGTCACGGGCAAGGGGGTCGCCGGGCGGGTGGAAGGAAGGCCGGTCGCGATAGGCGGCGCGGGATTCCTCCGCGGGCTCGGGATCGACACGGCCGGGTTGGAGGCGCGGGCCGAGCGGCTCCGCGCCGACGGGCAGACCGTCGTCTTCATGGCGGCCGACGGGAAGGCGGCCGCGCTCATATCCGCCTTCGACCCGATCAAGCCGTCCGCTCCCGGGGCGATCGCCGAACTCCTCGGCGACGGGATGTCGGTCGTCATGTTGACGGGCGACAGCCGTACGACGGCGGAGACGGTGGCGGCCGGCCTCGGCATAACGGAGATCCACGCCGGGGTAACGCCGTTGGAGAAGGCGCGGATCGTCGCCGGGCTCCGGGGCGCCGGGAGGGTGGTCGCCATGGCCGGGGACGGGGTAAACGACGCGCCGGCGCTGGCGCGCGCGGACGTCGGGATCGCGATGGGGAGCGGCGCGGACGTCGCGATGGAGAGCGCCGGGATCACCCTGCTGAGGGGCGACCTGCGCGGCATCGTCCGGGCCCGCCGCCTCAGCCGCGCGACGATGCGCGTCGTCCGGCAGAATCTTCTCTTCGCCTTCGGCTACAACGCGATCGCGATCCCGGTGGCCGCTGGCGCGCTCTACCCGTTCACCGGGGTTGCGCTCTCCCCGATGGTGGCCGCGGCCGCGATGAGCCTGAGCTCCGTGTCGGTGGTCTCAAACGCGCTGCGGCTGCGCAGGGTCGCCCTCTGACCGCCCCCGCTCGGATTCCGCGCCCAAGCCGGCCGGGGGCCGCGCGGGCGTCATCGCTGCGCCCTTGACTCCGCCGCGACCATCGCGATGAACTCCCGGAGCTGGACCGCACCCCGGTCGCCCGCCTCCCGCGAGCGCACGGAGACCGAGCCGGCGTCGCGCTCCCTTCCCCCGACGACCAGCATGTACGGGGTCTTCTGGAGCTGCGCGTCGCGTATCTTCAGGCCCAGCTTCTCGTTCCGGCGGTCGATCGCCGCCCTGACCCCGTTCTCCAGGAGCGACGCGTACACCGACTCGGCGTATTCCAGGTGCTTCTCCGAGACCGGGATGACGGCCGCCTGGACCGGGGAGAGCCAGAGGGGGAAGGCGCCCTTGTAATGCTCGATGAGCGCGCCGACGAACCGCTCGAGCGAGCCGAAGAGCGCCCGGTGTATCATCACCACGTGGTGCCGCGCGTTGTCGGCCCCGACGTAGCAGGCGTTGAAACGCCCCGGGAGGTTGAAGTCGAACTGGATGGTCGAGCATTGCCAGCGGCGCCCGAGCGCGTCGAGGAGCTTGATGTCGATCTTCGGCCCGTAGAAGACCGCCTCCCCCTCCATCCGCCTGAACGGGAGGCCGCGTGCGCCCAGGGCATCGGCGAGCACCCGCTCCGCCATCTCCCACGACTCCCGCGGGCCGGCGTAATCCTGCGGCCGCTTCGGATCGCCGGCGCTCAGCTCGATCTCATACTCCGTGAAGCCGAACCGCTCCAGCACCTCGAGCACCAGGTCGAGGACCGAGGCGATCTCCCCGGGGAGCTGCCCCGGGGTGCAGAAGATGTGCGCGTCGTCCTGCGTGAATCCCCGCACCCGCAGCATCCCGTGGAGCACGCCGGAGCGCTCGCGCCGGTAGACCGTCCCCATCTCCGCGAGGCGGACCGGGAGGTCGCGGTAGCTCCGCACGGCCGATTTGTAGACGAGGATGTGCCCGGGGCAGTTCATCGGCTTCAGGACATACTCCTCCCCCTCCGCCTTCATCGTGTACATATGTTCCCTGTAGAACTCGAAATGCCCCGAGGTCTTCCAGAGATGGGAGTGGGCTATATGGGGGATGGCGATGAGCTGGTACCCTTTGCGGATGTGCATCTCCTCCCAGTAGTCGCGGATGATCCTGCGGAGCATCGCCCCGCGCGGATGCCAGTATACGAGCCCGGCGCCCGCCTCCTCGTAGATGTTGAACAGGTCCAGCTCGCGCCCCAGGCGCCTGTGGTCGCGCGCCTTCGCCTCCTCGATCCTCGCGAGGTGGGCGTTGAGCTCCTCCTCGCTCCCCCACGCGGTGCCGTAGATCCGCTGGAGCATCGGGTTTCTCTCGTCGCCGCGCCAGTAGGCGCCGGCGACATGCAGGAGCTTGAATGCGCGGATGGCGCCGGTCCTCTCGACGTGCGGACCCCTGCAGAGGTCCGTGAAGTCGCCGTCCCGGTAGAGGCTCACCTTCCCATCGGGCAGCCCCTCGAGGATCTCGACCTTGAAATGCTCCCCCAACGCCTTGAACAGCTCGATCGCGGCGCCGCGGTCGAGCTCCTCGCGGACGAACGGGTGGTCCTCGGCTACGATCCTCCGCATCTCCCCCTCGATCTTCTCGAGGATCTCCGGGGTGAGGGGCTCGTCCAGGGCGAAGTCGTAGTAGAACCCGTCCGCGATCGCCGGGCCGATGGCGAGGCGCGCCGCCGGGAAGAGCCGCTTCACCGCCTGCGCCATGACGTGCGAAACGGAGTGCCGGTACGTCTCGATCCCCTGCTCGGTGGACAGATCCATCTTGGTTTCCATTGCCGGGCCCCTGACCCGCGGGACCGCGCCCCGGGGTCGGCAAAGGATAGCACAGCGCCCGGCGCCGTCGCAAGCGGGGGGCGCGCTTGACCCGGCGGGAAAAATATCGTAATATTACGCCCCTCTGAACGGAGAAGAAAACGGAGGTCGAAGTGAGCATCTTTTCAGGCCGCGCCGCCGCCGTCGCGGAAGGGAAATACACGCTCTCGGGCTACCCGAGGGAGCCGCTCAAGAAGGGGCTTCCCAAGACGATAAGCTCCCTCTGCCCCCAATGCCTCAAGGTCATCCCGGCGGAACTTTACGAGGAGGGGGGGAAGGTGCTTATGAGGAAGAGCTGCCCCGAGCACGGGGAGTGCCGGGACATCTACTGGGGCGACGCGGGGATGTACCTCCGCAACGAGAGGTGGACGTTCGACACCGGCTGCGGGGTGAGCAATCCGAACGTGACGGGCGAGGTGAACTGCCCGTGGAGCTGCGGCCTCTGCGGCATGCATCTCAACCACACGGTGCTCGGGAATATCGACCTCACCAACCGCTGCAACCTCACCTGCCCGATCTGCTTCGCCAACGCGAACGTGACCGGCTATGTCTACGAGCCCTCGATCGAGCAGGTGCGGGATATGCTCCAGGCGTACCGGAACGAGCGCCCGGTGCAGGGGAGGATCATCCAGTTCTCGGGGGGCGAACCGACGCTGCATCCGCGTTTCCACGAGATCGTCCGCCTCGCCGCGCGGATGGGCTTCACCCATATCCAGATCGCCTCCAACGGCATCGCCTTTGGCGACCTCGACTTCGCGCTCAGGGCGAAGGAGGCGGGGCTCCACACCATCTACCTGCAGTTCGACGGCCTCGACGACTCGATCTACCGCGTCACGCGCGGCAGGCCGCTCATCGACGTCAAGATGAAGGCGGTCGAGAACATCCGCGCGGCGGGGATGAAGATCGCCCTCGTCTGCACGATCGTACGCGGGGTGAACGACCGCGCCGTCGGCGACATCCTCAACTTCGCCATCGCCAACTCGGACGTGATAGCCGGGATCAGCTTCCAGCCGGTCTGTTTCACGGGGCGCATCTCGCACGCGGAGCGGATGGCGAAGCGGATCACGCTGCCGGACGTGATGATCGGCCTCGAGGAGCAGACCGGGATAGTCAAGCGCACGGACTTCTACCCGCTCTCGTTCGTGAGCCCGTTCTCGATGTTCATCGGGGCGCTGCGCGGCGAGGAGATCACGAACTTCACCTGCCACCCCCACTGCACCCTCTGCACCTATCTCGTCATCGACGACGAGGGGAAGGCGGTCCCGATGTCGCGGTTCATAGACGTCGAGGGGCTGGTGACGGACATGTACCGCATGGCGGGAAGGACCGCCAAGTCGCGCGTCAAGGCGTTCGCCAAGATCAAGGCGTGGAACTCCCTCCGCCGGCACTACCACGAGGGGCGCGCCCCGCGCGGCCTCTCTTTCACCAAATACCTCCACACCCTGAACGGGATGCTGGACAAGGAGGTGGGGAGGGGGAAGGGCGCCCGGACCTTCCGGACCATGATGGTAGGCGGCATGCATTTCATGGACGCCTACAACTACGACCTCTCGCGGATCCGCCGCTGCGTCATCCACTTCTCCTCGCCGGACGGCAAGCTCTACTCCTTCTGCACCTACAACTCCGGCCCCTGTTACCGGCAGCGCGTCGAACGGGCGCACGCCGTGCCGGTCGGGGAATGGAAGACGTACGGCGGGTAGGCGCGGCCCCTCGGATGAGAGCGCACCCGGCGGTCTGGAAAAAAGTTAGGATCTTCTCCCGCTTCGCGATGGGGAGGCCTGTCTGGTGCACCTGGCAGGTCACCTACCGTTGCAACTTCCGCTGCGCCTTCTGCGACTACTGGAAGGGCGGCGTCGATCCCTCCAGGGAGCTCGCCCCGGCCGAGATCGAGCGCGGCGCCCGGAACCTCGCGCGGATAAGCTCCCTCATGATCTCCATCGGCGGCGGGGAGCCGTTCCTGCGCGACGACCTGCCCGAGATCATCGCGGCCATGGCGCGCTGGCACATGCCCCTCGTCACGACCAACGGCTGGCGCGTCACCGCCGAGAACGCGCGCGCAGCGTTCCGCGCCGGGCTCTGGGGGGCCAGCGTCTCCCTCGACTACGCCGACCCCGGCAGGCACGACCGCGCCCGCGGGGTCGATGGCGCGCACCGCAGGGCGGTCGAGGCGATCGGGCACCTCTCCCGCGGGCGCTCCGGGAGGTTCCAGCGCGTGAACGTAATGGCGGTCCTCATGAAGGACAATATCGAGGAGATCGAGCCGCTCATCCGCCTCGCGGCGCGCCACGGCGCCTTCTTCATGGTGCAGCCCTTCTGCAGCCTCAAGGGGGGGGGGCGCGAGTTCTCGCTGGACGGGGACGTCTCGGCGCACCTCCTCTCGCTGCGGCGGAGATATCAGAACTTCATCTCCAACCCGTTCTTCCTCGAGCGGTTCGACCGTGCCATGGACGGCGGGGTGCCCGGGTGCCGGGCGGGGAGATCGTTCTTCAACATCGACAACTACGGGCGGGTCGCCAAATGCGTGGAGGATCTCGACACGCCGCTGGGGGACATCCTGGCCGACCCGGCCCGGGTGATCTCCTCGCGGCTCGAGCGCGCGTGGAGGGAGAACCGCTGCCGGTCGTGCTGGTACAACTGCCGCGGCGAGATCGAGGCCCTCTACACGGCGCGCGGCTTCCTGAGCGCCATGCCCGTGGTCCTCTCCACGTGGGGGGGCACGCGGGAAGCGGGTGCCGCCCGGGCGGCGGGCCGCTAACGGATCGGCAGGAGCAGCGGCACCACGATCCCCAGGCCGACGTAGACGTCGTACTGCCAGCAGTAGCGCGGATACTCCCAGAAGAGGATGTCGGTGAGAATAGGCACGCGCGGCGGCCTCCATGACGGATTTTCGAGCCGGCGCCAGGCGTGCACGATCCGGTGGACGGCGGTGACATTGGCGAAGATCGCCAGTTCCCAGAGGATGCTCGGCATCCTGCAGAAGATCCCCCCCATCATGATCATGAAGGTGCGCTCGGAGCGCTCCCAGAAACCCACGGCGCAGGAGACCCCGGCATTCTCGGCCCGGGCGCGCGTGTAGCTGACGAGGAGCGAGCCGCCGACGGCGAGGAGCGCCAGGAGCGTGTTGCGCAGCGGCCCGTGCGCGGCGTAGTACAGCCCCGCCCCGCCGAGCAGGGCGATATCCGAGTAGCGGTCGAGGCACGAATCCAGGAACCCGCCGAACGCGGTCACCGCCCCGGCGCGTTTCGCCACCGCCCCGTCAAAGACGTCGCACGCCCCAGCAAATAGTATCAGCACGCCGCCCAGCCGGAAGCGGCCGATGGCGAACGAGGCCCCGGCGAGGCAGGCGATGCAGAAACCCGCGACCGTGACCGCGTTCGCGGAGACGCCGAGGCGCACCAGGGCGCCGGTTGCCAGATCCTTGAAGCGGTTCACGCCGCGGCGCACGAGCCCGTCGGTCCCCGCGCGCAAGACCTCGCGCTTGGTTGGCCCGCCGTGAGGACTCCGGCCCAGTTCTGGGACGCGCGTTGCTGTCTT
>CALLYX010000064.1 GCA_937858775.1 uncultured bacterium
GTTGTAGACTAAGCGCTATGGAACATCCGCTGCTGCGGGCACTGGTTGGCCCCTGGGCGTGGCGCCCTGCTGTGCTCATGGTGCTGCTGCCACTGACGACAATCTATCTCGTGGGCTGGGTGCGGCTGCAGCGGCGCGGCGCTACGCGGCTCGCGTCCAAATGGCGGCTGGCCGCCTATGGTACGGGCATGCTGACGCTCGCCGCCTCGCTCATGTCGCCGATTGACAGCCTGGGCGGGCAGCTTTTCTTTATGCACATGATTCAGCACAAGCTGACGATCATGGTCGCGGCGCCATTGATTTGGCTGGGCAACCCCTTCCCCATTGGGGTGTGGGGGCTGCCGCGCCAGGGCCGGCAGGCGCTTACAAGTATCTTTGCCGACAGTGCGCCTGTGCGCCCGGCGCTGGCGGCGGCCGTTCTCGCGGCATCCCGCGTCCCGCCCCCGTCGGCACACGCGCAGGCGCTGAACCGCCCCCCCGCCGTCGAGGCGGAGCGGCGTGCCCGCACCGTCCTGGACCTGATGAGGTTGGGGAGGCGGCTGCTTTCGCAGGGAGACCCGCGCGGGGCGGCGATGGAGTTCGAGAAGGTCATACAGCTCGATCCGTCGAACAGCGCCGCCGCGGAGTGCCTGGCGAGGTGCATGTCCGCCGTGTCGTGCGGCGTGCCGCGCGGCGGCCCCGGCCGCTGAATCGCGCGGGGGATCGCCGGCGGGGCGGCGGGCGGGAATACGGACCGTCCGTCCGGCCGCGCTTCCCGTGCGCCGCGCCTCCGCGCGTGTCCCCCCCGGGGGCCGGGATATGCTAAACTGTCCGAGGCCATGAAGACATCCGCGCTCTTCATCCTGGCGCTCTGCGCCGCGCTGCTCCCAGCGGCCCGCCTCCCGGCCGCGGACGCGGACGGCGGCCAGGACACGGAGTTCTACATCCGGCTCGGCAACACGTTCATGGAGGGCGGGCAGTACGGGCAGGCCCTCTCGATGTACGAGAAGGCGGCGGCCCTCTCCCCCGACGTGGACCTCAAGGGAAGCATGGCCCGGGCGCACGCGGGCCTCGCCGGCGACCTCCTCGAGAAGGGGGAACCCCGCCTGGCCGTTGAGCATTACGAGGCCGCCGGGAAGCTGGACGCCGGGCTGGACCTCTCCCGCAAAATCGAAGACGCCTGTTGCGCGCTAGGGGCGCGCTGCCTCGGGGATGGGGACGCCGCGGGGGCCGTCGCGGCGGCGGAGAAGGCGCTCGCGGTGAACCCGGGCAGCGCCCCCGCCAGGAGGATCAAGGGGGACGCGCTCCTGAAGAAGGGGGATGTCGAGGGGGCCCTCGCCCAATTCTCGGAACTGGACAAGGCGGGGCCGGCCGACGACGAGGTCTCGATGAAGGTCGGGCTGCTGAACGAGAAATTGGGGCGGAACCGTCCGGCCGCGCAGGTCTACGCCGCGATAGTCGAGCGGAATCCCAACTACATCCCCGCCTACATCGCCCTCGGCCAGCTCCAGGAGCGCAGGGGGAACCTGGGCGCCGCCGCCGAGGTCTACCGGCGCGGCGTGGAGAAGGCCCCCGCCGACGTCTCCCTGCGCACGAACCTCGCCTGGGTGCACATCTGCGCGGGCGACTACCTGGGGGCCTACAAGGAGTGCCGAACGGCGATCGAGCTCGACCCCGACAACGCGGACGCGTACAACTACCTAGGATTGATCTTCATGCACATCCAGAGGTACCCGGACGCGCAGGATGCGTTCAAGAAGGCCCTGGAGAAGAGACCGGGGTACGCAGCCGCCAAGATGAACCTCGCCTTCCTCTTCGGGGTGACCGGGAGGGCCGAGGACGCGATCGCGGCGTACAAGGAGATAATCGAGAAGGACCCGAACAACGCCGAGGCCCACTACAATATCGGCGTCAACTACAAGAAGGAAAACCGATTCGTGCTCGCCGCGTACCATCTCGAGCGGGCCGCCGCGCTCTACGGGAGGGAGTCGACGCTCGGCCAGCGCGCCCTCGAACAGATCGGGAAAAAGCCGGGGACGCCGTAGGCGGCACGGCCGGCGGCGATACGGCGGGCCCGCGGCCCCCGTGGATGGGAAAAAAGGAACGCCCCGCCCCGGCATCCCGGGGCGGGGCTGGTTCTTTGCGCGGCGGTCCGGATCAATCCGATGAAGAGCCCGCGCCGAGCCTCTCGGCGCCCATTTTGTCGTCCCTGCCCTTTTTGAAATCGAGGCGGGCGGGCCGATCCTGCTTGAACGGCTCGCCGGCCGGCTTCTGGGAGCTGACGGAGCATTTCCCGACGATATTCACGCCCTCGGCGATGGTCAGGCGCGCCGCCTGGATGTCGCCGAACATCTTGGCCGTGGCCCTGAGCTCGATCTTGTCCTCGCAGGTCACGTTCCCCTCGACCTTCCCCTCGACGATGACGTTGCCCACGTGGACCTCCGCCTTCACGAGGCCCGTCTTGCCGACGAAGAGGGTCCCCCCCGAATCGATCTCCCCCTCGAAACTCCCGTCTATCCGGAGCGAGTCCTTGCTCTTTAGCGTCCCCTTGTACTCCGCGTCCGGGCTGATGACGGTTTCCTTCAGCTCGCTGTGGGCGATCGGCTGCTGAAGCTTGTCCTGGATTACCATCTTCTGACCCTCCTCCCTGCCGGGGTAATTGGGGATGCCCGCGCTGGTTCCCTCGGTGCCGAGCCTCCTCAGAATATTACTCATACCGTCCCTCCCCCCGCGGACCTCGGGAACCGCGGACATGGATATTCCAACCCGTGGGGCGCATTAAAACATCTTCCATTGCCGCCGTCAAGCGCAA
The DNA here is from genome assembly GCA_937858775.1 of uncultured bacterium. Lineage (GTDB taxonomy): Bacteria > Auribacterota > Tritonobacteria > UBA1439 > UBA1439 > UBA1439. The sequence goes on from CALLYX010000064.1 coordinate 2,792, forward strand.
GTCGCCGACACGCCGGCGGACGGGGTCGGGGGAGCGCGCGCGGCCGGCGGGAGGGCGTCGTCGTCCATCGCCGGGATTCCGGTACGGGTGCGCGGGGTCGGTTGGGGTGGCGGGCGGGGGCCGAAGCGCCGATCATCAATGCTTGACCCCGGGCCCGAGAATCGCGACGAACAGCTCGATCAGGATCAGGATGACGATCGCGAGCTCGATGACGGTGGAGCGCATGCTGTAGACGCGCATGGTGAGGGTGTCGGACATCTCGCGGAGCGCCGCGAGCTTCCGGTCGAGACCCCGTTTCCACTCCGCGAGGTACAGCCTCGCCGCGATCGCCCGGTGGACCCTGGCGGCGTAGAGCGTGTCGATCGCCTTCAAGGAGTTGTCGATCTCGTCGGTTAGCCATATGACGTCGGTCATGAGCGCCATCGTGCGCTTCGAAAGCTTCCTGACGCCGGCCCCGCCGAGGATCGGTCCGCGCGCGCCCTCCGCGTAGACCTCGCGGGCGAGGGTGTCGAGCTCCCCGTCCAGCCATCGGTCGAAGTAGCGCATATCGAGGAGCTGGGTGTTCGCGAACTCTATTATATGGATATGATCGGTGTGTTCTTCCTTGTCGTATACGAACGCCCGGTCCCAGTCCACAACGAGCACGTCGCCGGGGTAGTAGGAGATGCTGTTCGATAAGGCATTCGACGTCTCCTGGTCGCTCAGGACGAGCCCCTCGCCCCTGAGGATCATGGCGACCTCCCGGCCGTGCCTATCGAGGAACTCCCGGCCCGTGAACGGCTCGTCGGATCCGGTGACGTGAAAGACGGTGTAATCCTCCATGAGGTCGCTCTCGATCGGGCGGTAGAGGGCCTGGGATACGATCCCCTTGATCCGCCGGAGGCATCGCAGTGACGGCGCGTGGAACGGCTCCCCGTCGGAGATCTCCGCGGATAGCGCGACGAGCTCCGCGAAGCCGCAGTCGAACGGGAGGGTGAAACGCAGGCTGAGCACGCCGAAATCGAAAACGCGCGCCAGGACCGGCACGGGGCGGGTCTCCCCGCGAAGCCGCACCTTCTCCTCCCCCAGGCGCACTATGAGCGGCAGGCTCTCGAAGCGAAGGTAGTGGCTCTTCGAGCGGCGCATCGAGATGACGCCTTCGGTCACCTGCGTCGCCAGGAGCCGCTCGAGCGTGTCCACGTTGACCCCGTAGGCGAGCTCGAAGCAGAAAAAGAGATGTATATTCCCCCTGAACCTGGGAGGGGGTGTCTGCGTGTTCATGGCCGTCCCCGCGGTATCGATTATAGCATAACCGGGCGGGCGCCGGCCGGGGAGGCGGTTCCCGGGGCCGCCGCGGCGGCGGGTTCTTAGGATTCATTCTCACCGGCCTTGAACAGATCGGGTGTCCGTGGTAATATCACGGATAGGCGGCCGGCGGGCCGATGGACGGCCGCGCTCGCTCGAAGAGAATTTGCCGGACGGACGACCATGCGGAAAATAAAGGGCGTCGGGCATCCCGCCCGCGCGGCGTGTCTCGCGTTCGCGCTCTGGGCCGCGGCGGCCGCCGCGGCACAGGGCGGGGGGCCGGTTCCGTTCGGGGCGAACGACTCGATCGAGACGCTGCGCGCGAAGATCGCCCGAAACGGCTACGCATTCTCCGTCGCGCGCAACTGGGTGTACGACCTTCCCCCCGGGGAGCGGGAGGCGATGCTCGGGCGCCGCGCCTCGGCCCTTCCCGCCTTGGACACGGGCGATATCGGCCCGCTCGAGGCGCATCTGTCGAAGGCCCTCCCGGCGTCGTTCGACTGGAGGAACCGCGGCGGCCGGGCGTATATCGGCCCGGTCCGCGACCAGGGGGCGTGCGGCTCCTGTTACGCCTTCGGGGCGGCCGCCGCCGCGGAGGGGGCGTACAACGTCGCGCTCGGCCTGTTCGACGGCGCCTGCGTCGATTTCTCCGAGGCGTTCATCGCCTGGTGCCTCGGGGACCTGCCGGCCTACAAACCTTACTTCTACGGCTGTGACGGCTCCGACTACGCGTATATGGAACTCGAGGCTCTTACACGGGAGGGGATCTGTCTCGAGTCGGCCGTCCCCTATTCGCCGAGCGGGCCGGGGGGGTGTCCGCCGGGGGCATGGTCCGCGCCGCGGGTCGCCTTCGCCGGGTGGCACCGGATCCCCTGCGGCGACATCGAGGCGATCAAGACGGCGATCATGACGTACGGCGTGGTGGACGCTGCGGTTTACGCCGACAGCGCCTTCGTCGCGTACGACCGCGGCGTCTTCGAGAACACGAGCACCGCCTGCGACGGCAGCCCGTGCGAATATACCGATACGAATCACGTCGTCTCGCTCGTGGGGTGGGACGACGGTCCGCCCGAGGGGGGAGGGGGGTGCTGGATATTGCGGAATTCGTGGGGCCCCTCGTGGGGGGAGGGCGGCTATATGCGGATCCGGTACACCTCCTCGCGCGTCGCCTGCGCGGCGTGTTATCTGGTCTACGCCGCCGGGGGTACGGCCACGCCGACGCCCGCCCCTCCCCCCCCCTCCCGCGTTGAAGTCAACAGGACGGAACTGTCGCGCGGGGAGTGGTTCACCGCCTCCTTCGTCCTCGACAGCCCGATCAATCGCCCATTCACCGCGTACGCCGCCGTCGTCCTCCCCGACCGCTCGATGCTCGACGCCGTGACGCTGATGCCGGATATCAGGCCGGTGGCGCCCTTCATGCCCGCCCTCGGGGCGCCGTTCAGTTGGGCGATCATGGGCCGGGCGGTCCCGGGGGGCGCCCAGCCCGGCCCGTACGAGATCGTGGCGGCATTCTTCGATCCGGGCACGGCCGCGGAGAGGCGGTCCGCGTTCATGGAGGCGAGCGCGTCCTTCCGGATCCGGTGACGGGGGGCGGGTTGCGAAGCGGGGGGGCCGCCGGGCGCTACGGCGCCTCGCCGGTGGAGGGGGAAGTCGTGGGATGAGGAAGTCAATCCTGCCGGCCGTGGTCTCCCTGCTCGTCTTGCCCCCGGGCGCCGCCCTGCCTGCGTGGAACCGCCCGCCGATGGAGCCGGACGAAGCCGCCATGCGGGGCTGGGCCGAGGAGCACGACTCCGCGCCCGCCGCGTATATCGACCCGGCGATCAGGCCGAGGCGCGGCCCGGTCGACCTGCTCGGCCTCGTCACGTACGTGCCCGCGGAGCGGGACCAGGGGGATTGCGGCAACTGCTGGGCCTGGGCGGGGACGGCGTGCCTGGAGGCCGCCCACGCGGCACAGAAAGGCGTTTTCGCGCGGCTCTCCGTGCAGTTCATCTCCTCCTGCGGCTCCCGCGTGATCGGGAAGGAGTGCTGTTCCGGGGGGTGGCTGAGCGACGTGGCGAAGTTCTACACCGCGGCCGGCAAGGCGGTCGGCTGGGACAACCCCGGCGCGGGATGGATGGACGGCGGCGGCTCCTGCGACACGCCGTGCGGCTCGATCGCCGCCTTCCCCTCGTACATGGTGTCGTCAATCCGGGCGAGCCGGATCCCGACGCAGGGGGTGAGCCGGGAGGCGGCGGTGGCCGCGCTGGGGGCCATCGGCGCCCTCGCCGACGAGGGGCTGCGGGTCCCCGAGGACGTGGCGGTCACCGGGTTCGACAACGACCAGACGGCCCTGCACTGGCCGGGGCTCACCACCGTCGACCAGGACCTGGAGCGGCAGGGCCAGGCCGCCGCCGTCGCCCTGCCGCTCCAGGTCCTGGTCGACGGTGGTG
>CALLYX010000065.1 GCA_937858775.1 uncultured bacterium
CGCTGCCGCGGGGTCTCGGGCGCGTCGCCGCGCCAGGGCAGGCGGCCGTGCGGCGGCAGCCACCAGCCGGCCGCCACACCGAGCACGACCGCCGCGACGGCGATGACGATGAGCGTCATGACGGAAGCTCCCGGCGCAGGGCGCGGTCGGCGACGATGCGCACCCCCTTCAGGCCCACGGGACCGGCGAAGCCGACATCGGCCCCCGTGGCCTTGCGGACCGCCGCCTCGTCGGCGAGCTCCAGCGCGGCGCGGCCCAGGGCGTTGCGGAGCTTCGGCTCGCTCAACTCCCGGTCGCCGCGCACGAGCGCCGCGACGATCCCGCCGCCCGAGCGGTAGAGGAGCGTCTTTATGATGCGGGCGGGCGGGACGCCCAGGAACGCCGCCACATCCTCGACCGTCTTCGCCCCCGGGGTCGGAACCTCGCGGAGGGCGGCCTCCGCCCGCTGCGGCGGCGGCGGGATGCTCCCGGTCGCCGTGTCGGTCGTCGCTGCGTAGCCGCACGCCTCCGAGGGGCAGGAGATCACCACCGACTCCCCCGACTCCGCGAGGACCATGAACTCGTGAGTCTCCCCTCCCCCCATCAGCCCGGGGTCGGCCAGGACCGCCCTGAAGGTCAAGCCGCACCGCCGGAAGATCCGGCTGTACGCCTCGTGCATGGCGCGGTAGTAGCCGTCGAGCGACGCCGCGTCCCGGTGGAACGAGTAGGCGTCCTTCATCGTGAACTCCCGCCCGCGCATTACGCCGAAGCGCGGCCTGAGCTCGTCGCGGAACTTCGTCTGGATCTGGTAGAGGCAGAGCGGCAGCTCCCGGTACGATCGCACCTCCCCGCGCACCGTCGCGGTGATTACCTCCTCGTGCGTCGGGCCGAGGGCGAACTCCCTCTCGTGCCGGTCCTTCAGGCGCATCAGTTCCCTGCCGTACTCGTCCCACCGCCCGCTCTCGCGCCAGAGCTCCGCGGGGGTGAGGATCGGAAGGAGGATCTCCTGGGCGCCCGCTCGGTCCATCTCTTCGCGAACGATCCGCTCGACCTTCCGGATGCTGCGCCATCCGAGGGGGAGGTAGGTGTAGATTCCGGCGCCGAGCTTCCTGACCATCCCGGCGCGGAGCATGAGCCGGTGGCTGGCGATCTCGGCGTCCGCCGGGCTTTCCCTCAACGTCGGTATGAACGCGCGACTCCATCTCATCGGGCCGTCCCCCCCCCTGGAATTGTGTCAGCGGGCCGCCCCCCGCCCCACCGTCACCTCCGCCTTCGCCGCGGCGAGCGCGTTCCCGGCGCGGGCCGGGGAGCGCAATGGGACGAGGGCGAGATAGATCGTGTATCCCCCGCCCGGCATCGCCGGCGTGACCGTCGTGTCGATCACGGTACGGCAGCAGACGTGCCTGATCCCCTCGGGGTCTACGCTGAACGGAACCACGCCCGGGACGACGCGCCCCTTCCCGGTGACCGAGTATTTCTTACCGTCCGGGGCTACGACGACCGCGTACCCCTTGACCGCCGACGCCGTCGGCTGCGCTACGACGTCGAGGAATAATCTCTCCCCCGCGACGACACTTTCCGCGCTCGGGACGGCGTAGAGGGGGGCAAGCGGCTTGAGCCCCAGCATCCTCCGGGCCTGTTCCGGCGTGGCGATCGGCCGATTCATGGAGCGCGCGATCGAGACCGCCTGCCGCAGGTAGTCGAGGTTGGTGGGCCTCCCCCTGTACGGCCACGCGCGGGTCTCGCGGAGGCCTATCCGGATGTGCCCGCCGCCCGCGATGACCCGGCGCATCGTGTCGATCGGCGACCCCCCGCCGACGGGCGTCAGCAGCGTCCGCCTTCCCCGCGGGGCGCAAAGCTCGATACGGCCGTTGCGCCGCGCCCATTCGACGGCCTCATGGGCCGCGCCGTCCAGATCGACGTCGAGGATGATCGCGGGGGCCGCCTGCAGCACCCCCCTCACGACCTCGCGGTAGTTCGCCAGGCCCCTGTCGTAGCGGTGCCCGCCCGGCCCGCCGCCGGGGGCGATCGGCTGGAGACGGATCATCGAGGCGCCTATCCTGAGACAATCGCCGGCCTCCTCGAAATACTCCCTCTGGCCGGCGGGGGCCTCGCCGCACGGGCCGCTCCCCGGCTCCGGGATCAGCGCCACCTCGATGATGAGCGGCCCCCCGCGCGCCGCGATCCGCACCGGCGTCTCGGCGGGCGCCGGCACCCTCGCCGCATGGCTCCGCGGCGGAGGCTCGCCCGGGCCTACATCCGCGAAGGATGCGGCGCAGAGCGCCGCCGCGATAAACCCGGCGGCTGCCGGCCTCATCGTCCTCGCCGACCGCCCGCGCCGCTCCGGCGGCCACGGTCCCCCTCGGCCTTCGTCTGTCATGCCGGCACGATATCAGGTTTTCCGCCGCGCTTCAACACCCCGCCCGCTCGGGGGCGCCGCCCGCCCCCGCCGCATCCAGGCGCGCCGCTCCCGAGCCGGCATCCTCTCGACAGCGTAGCGCAGCATGGTGCGCGGCATGGCGTCGGCGTGCCGCGCCAGGAACCCCCGCGCGGTCTTCGGGTCCCTTTTCCATACCTCGCGCAGCATCCACCCGACCGCCTTCCGAACCAGATCCTCCCCGTCGCGCAGGAGCATCCTCGAGATCCTGAGCGTGGCGGAGAAGTCGCCCCCCCTGATGAACCGGAGCGTCGCGACGACGGCCATCCTCCGCTCCCACAGGCTCTTCGAACGGGCGAGAAGGAGCAGCCGCCCCGTATCCCTTCCGTAGAGGTGTTCGCCCACGATCGACGGGGCCGAGCAGTCGACAAGATCCCAGTTGTTGATCCGCCCCGTGCGGCCGATGAATGCGCGGTAGACGTTATCGCGCTCGTCCGCGTCGCCGGCGCGGCCGTATCGCTCGGCGAGCATCAGGATGGCGAGGAGGCGGGCCTCGTGGAACGGGGATTCGAGCAGTTCGAGGGCGGCGCCGAGCGGCGCGCCCCGACACTCCGCGCAGCACCGCCGGAGGACCGGAACGCGGATGCCGAGGAAACGGTCGCCCTCGCCGTACCCCCCCCGCCCCGCCTTGAAGTACTCGCGGGAATGCGCGGCGACCCGGCGGTCGGCCAGCGAGCGCAGCCTACGCATGATCCGGGCCGCCGTGTGCGTTTCGCGCCGTGGTTCGCGGTCGGGCTTCAATGCCGCGCCGTCCGGAAAGCCGCTTCACGCCGTTTCGGGAGCGCGCCCTCCATCAGAAGGAGGGCGCGCTTCATTCTTATCCCGCCGCCGTATCCGCCGAGGGATCCGTCGGTTCGTATCACCCTGTGGCACGGGATGACGATGGGAAACGGATTCCGGGCCATCGCGTTTCCGGCGGCGCGGGCGGCGTTCGGCATCCCGGCCCGTGCCGCCAAAAGGCGGTACGTGCTGACCCTGCCGCGGGGGATGGCGAGGCATGCACGCAGGATCTTGCGCTGCCGGGGCGTGCAGAGGTCGAGCCGAAGCATTCGGACGGGGAAACGGACATCCACCCCGGCTAGAAACGCCGCCATCCGCTCGGCGAAGTCATCTATGCGCGGGCAGGAGCGGGCCGCGGCCCGGCGGAGCCGCGCCCGCATACGCGCCGCCGGCGCGCCCGGCCCGCCGATGAGAATGCGCGCTATCCTAGGCGCCCCTTTCCGCCCCGACCAGAGCAGCGCCACCGGGCCGAACGCCGTCTCGCACAGCCGGTGGAAGATGCGACCCGTTTCCTCGCCTGTCATGCGCACCCCCCCGCCGGCCCCCGCGCCCGCGCCGGCCGTCCCGCCTTCACGCCTGTACGCTCTCCCCCTCCGAAATGAGCCGCGCCTCGATCCCGTGGCGCTCCTTGATGCGCTCCGCGAGGGCCACCCTGGCGCGATCCCCCCCGTGCGTCAGGACGAGCCTCGGGCGCGCCGGGGCGAGCGCCTCGAACCACGCGAGCAGGTCCTTCTGCCCCGCGTGCGAGCTGAAGCCGCCGAGGGTGTGGACGCGCGCCTTCACCGCGATCTCCTCCCCGAGGACGGAGACCCGTTTCGCCCCCTCCACGAGATGCCTCCCCAGCGTGCCGGGGCTCTGGTAGCCGACGATCACGACGTGCGCCTCGGGCCTCCAGAGGTTATGCTTCAGGTGGTGCAGAATGCGCCCCCCGGTGCACATCCCCGAGCCCGCCATGACGAGGCACGGCCCGGGGTGGTCGTTTATGGCCTTCGAGTCCTCCGCGCTGACGGTCGTCCTGAGCGTTTTCAGATACCCCCCCGGCGGCCATTCCAGGACGTACCCCGCGAGGTTCTCGTCGAAGAGCTCCGGATGCCGGAGGTAGATCCCCGTGGCCTCCACGGCCATGGGGCTGTCCAGAAACATCGGGAACGGCTTGATCCGCCCGGCGCGGAAGGTCCACCCCAGCAGGGCAAGAAGCGTCTGCGCGCGGCCGACGGCGAAGGTCGGGACGAGGATCTTCCCCTTCCCCGCCGCCGCCTCCCCCACGATGGCGATGAACTCATCCACCGACTCGTCGAACGGGCGGTGGTCCCTGTCGCCGTACGTGGACTCCATGAAGACGACGTCGGCGCTCCCGAAAGATTCGAAGTCGCGCACGATCGGCGTCTCCCGCGGCCCGAGGTCCCCGGAGAAAACAACCCGCTTCGCCCCGCCGTCCTCATCCACGATGAGCTGGATGCTCGAGGATCCGAGGATGTGGCCGGCCTCTATGAACACGGCCCGGACGCCGGGGGCCACGTCGACCGGCTCGTGGTACGGCACGGCGGCGAACCGGTCGATTATCCGCTCCACGTCGCGGATCGTGTAGAGCGGCTCGGCCGGCGGCTCTCCGGAGCGGGCGCGGCGGCGGTTGAGGCGCTCGGCGTCGTGCTCCTGGATATGGGCGGAGTCGCGCAGGAGCAGCGCGGCGATCTCCGCGGTGGCGGCGGTCGCGTAGACCCGGCCGCGGTATCCCTCCCGCGCGAGGAGCGGGAGGCGCCCCGAGTGGTCCAGGTGCGCGTGCGTGACGAGGACAGCGGCGATGGAATCCGCGCCGATCGGGAGCGCGCGCGGATGGTTCCTCTCCGCCGCCTGGCCCTCGCCCGAAAACATCCCGCACTCCACGAGGAGGGCGGCGCGGGGGGTCTCGACGAGGTACGCCGAGCCGGTGACCTCGCCCCCCGCGGCCCCGAAAACGGTTATCTTCATGCCCCCGTCCGAGCGGGCGGCGCCCCCCGTACGGCCCCTCCGCCCGGGCGCCCCACATTGAGTATACGCACAGATCCCCCCGCGGACAAGCGCATCCATCCATCCGCCGCTCCGGGGCGCCCACCGTCCACGCGGCAGCCGCGAAGACGAGCCCCCGGGTGATGGGGGCTCTTCTTGTGATACACTGTACTCGGAAAGGGCGTGGAAAAATGAACGAGACGCGGTTCATCGCGGGGCGGCTGCCCAAGCTCTTCCCCCCCCGGGCGAAGCCGACGAGCCCTGAACTCCTCGCCATCGGGCGGCGGCTCGCCGGGGGAGCGCGCGTCCGGGCCGCGGAAGCGGCGCGGGCCGTCGAGATCATGATGGATGGGCAGTGCGCCCCGTACGAGGCGGGTCTTTTCCTGTCGGCGTTCCAGTCGCCGGGATGCAGCCCCGAGGCCCTCGCCGCGATGGCCGGGGTGATGCGGTCGAAGATGGTGACGGTGGATGTCCGGCCGGGCGAAGGGCCCCTCGGCGACGACTGCGGCACGGGCGGGGACAACCTGCATCTCTTCAACATATCCACCGCCGCCATCTTCGTCCTAGCCGCATCGGGCGTACGGATCGCGAAACACGGCAACCGCGCCAGCACCTCTCGCTGCGGGAGCGCGGACGCCCTCGAGGCGCTCGGGGCGAGGATCGACCTGGGTCCCTCGGAGGTCGCGCGCTGCATCGCGGAGACCGGCATAGGTTTTATCTTCGCCCCCAGCTACCACCCGGCCCTCAAGAACCTCGCGGCGGTCCGCCGCGCCCTCCCGTTCCGCACGGTTTTCAACATCCTGGGTCCGCTCTGCAACCCGGCGCCGCTCGATTTCCAGCTTCTGGGCGTCTTTCACTCCGACCTGCTCGAACTCGCCGCGAGGGCCGCCAGGATTCTCGAGATCCCCCGCATGCTCGCCGTCTGCGGCGCCACGGGGATCAGGGGGCGTTGGATGGACGAGGTATCGGTGTCGGGCCCCACGAAAGCGGTTCTTCTTTCGGGGGGGAGGGTGCGCCGTCTGGAGATCGCACCGCGTTCGCTGGGGCTCGCCCCCGCCGCGTTCCGCCCCCTTCGCGGCGGGGCGTCGCGCAGGAACGCGGCCATCCTCGCGGGGGTGGTCGAGGGACGGGACCGCGGCCCCCGGGCGGACGCCTGCCTGGCGAACGCCGCGGCCGGTCTCTACGCGGCCGGGGTGGTGAAGGACCTGAGGGAGGGGATCGGCCGCGCGAGGCGCGCCGTCGAGAGCGGCGAGGCGATGGAAAAACTCGAGGGGTTCATCGCGGCCACGCGGCGCGGGGCCGGAGGCGATGGCCGCGGTTG
>CALLYX010000066.1 GCA_937858775.1 uncultured bacterium
CAAGGGGATAGCCCGCGCACCTGGGCGCGCGAGACCCACCCCTCCAGCGTAATTGCCCTCTTCAACACGCCCTTTGCGCGTCAGCCGCAGAGTTGAGCGATATGGCTGTGGCATGCCAGAGCAGCACGGGGGGCGCGTGAGCATGAAAAAAGTTCTCATTCTCATGAGCGACACGGGAGGCGGGCATCGCGCCTCGGCAGAGGCGCTGCAGGTGGCGCTCTCCACCGATGCGACGGTCATCTCGATCGGTGGCGAGAACGCGCAGCACCCCGGCTCGCAGCACATCCTCTACACCTCGACGCAGGAGACCTCGGCCGCCTACACCACCTCGCACCTGTGTGCGATGGCGCGCCTTGCGCAGCTCGCGTCAGCGATTGGCGAGCTCAACGGCGTGGCAACCACGGCCACGTTCGGCCCGGCGCTGGATGCGCTGCCAGACCAGATCGCAGGCGTGCTGGCGCGTCAGGACGAGATCCTGCCGCTGGCGCAGCGCCTTCTTGTCCGGGGCGGGCGGGGCGAGGCGGAGGCCGAGGGCCTCGGCGAGGATCAGATGCGCCGTCTGGTTGATCCGCTGCTCCTTGAGATTCGACAGTTTCTCGAGCAGATCGGGACAGGTGTCCGGGACGGCCTCGTCCCTGCGGATGGGCGCCTTCCCGCCGACCTCGCGCCGGAGCGATTGGTTGAGCGATTGGAAACGCTTCCTCAGCTCCTCGATCTGCTCGATGCGTCTCAACGAAAGCCCGCGCTGCCCCCGAAGCCATACCGGCCTCTTGCCGCTGTCGAGGGGGGGACCACTCTGGATGAGGTGGTGCAGGGTGTTCCCGGGAGTCGATGAGGGATGCCTCTCCCAGCGCCAGGAACGGCCGCGCAACGGCAGGACGCGGTTGGCGATCCGCATGAGGATGTCCGGGGCGAGTTCGATCCTTTCGCGGAGCTGCCGCTCCAGTCCCTCCTTCACGCGGGGATCGCGCTTCTCCGCGGCCATGCGCAGGTCGGCGGGCGCCAGGCGCGCATCCTCGCATTCCGTGATCTCCGTCCAGGCGATGTCCTTCTGCCTGTCGTTGCCTCCGAGCATCCAGCACCATCGATGGAGCCGCGCGATGCGGGATTGGAAGCGCCGCATAGCGATCAGCAGCTTGTCGTTCTGCTCCGGGAAACTCAATTCCCGGCGCCATCCGTCATTCAGGATCGAATGCCGCTCGTCCTCGGGGGGCGCCTCGAGGAGCCGCATAAGCTCCGCGGTGTCGTCCGCCTCCCAGTCCCTGGCGGGCCGGCCGCGGTCGCCCCACAGCTCCTCGCGGAAATCGAATCCCAGGCCCGAGTCGTCCGGCCGTCGGGCATCGAGCTTGCTCCTCTCGCGCCAGATCCTCGCGTCCTCGCCGGGGAGACGGAACTGGCCTGCCCTTTCCAATTCCGCCCGCCACCGTTTGCCGTCTGTTTCCCCGATCGCGCGTGACGGACGCTTGCCGGGGTTCCTCCCACTTCTCACGCAGATGCGGGCATACGCCCCCGCGTTGCGCTGGCCGAGGTCGACCGCGATGCTGCGGAACTCGTCCACCTCCTTGTGCCACGGCGTGGGCGCCTTGGAGGGCTGTTTCTCGTGCGGCCAGCGGAGCGAGGCGTTGCAGAAGCCGACTCCCTCCGGCTGCTTGTTGAACTGCCGTTCCCAGGAGAATGCCGGTGCAACGGCCTTCTTGATGCGCTCCGCACCCACCTCGAGCGGGAACACGAGCTGGATGTCGCAGGGGTTCGCCGGCTCGAGGGTGATGCGGCAGTTGGCGAAGTTCACTCGTTCGGGCGATTCCGCGAGTCCGAGCGCCGCCATCATCGGCTGCACCCAGGGGGCCTCGTGGAGGTCGCTGTCCCCGCTGGTCCGGATCCGGTCGCGGCAGAGGCGCGGGGCGGCGTATTGAATCCGGGCGACCTTCGGGGCGAGGCCGCGGTCGGTCGGCAACACTATGCCGGCGGTGAACGCGAGTTGGCCCGGCTCGTGCCGTGACAGCAGGCCGGGTTTCCGGGCGATCCGCTCCCCCTTCTTCGGTTTCGACTCGCTCCTCTTCGGGAATATGAAGAACCGGGGCGAATATTCCGGATGGGCGGGCGTGAAACGTATCGGCCGTTCCTTGTCCACGATCTCGGCCTTGAGGTCGTTGTAGGCGAGCCACGCCCGGAGCGGATCCTCGGCGTGCCAGGGTTGCGTCCCCTCGTCGCGCCAGATGGGGTGGAACATCGGCTTCGCAAGCTCGCGGTAGAGCTCGGAGCTCCCGAAATCGTCCCTGTGCTCCGTCTGCTCCGCGGCGAGGATCTTCAGGAGATGATTCTCCGTGGCGGACCCGTCCTCGGCAGCGGCACGCCAGCGGCGCTTGATTTCCCCGAACCCGCGCAGTGTCCGCTCCCGGATCGTGTATTCCCTCTCCTCGGAGTCCACATCCCAGCCCTCCGCCTCGGCCACCCATTTCAGCCTGTCGCGGACGATGATCTGCAACAGCCGGATGCGTTCGTCGCCCTCGAATCCTGGCAGCGGTTCGCTGGCCTCGTCGTCGCCGGACGCCTCGCAACCCCGCCCATCCATCGACGCAATCCGCCTGCGCAGACCTTCCGCGGCCGCTTCGCGCTTGAGCGTGTCCTGGTAGTAGCGATGGGGTGCCTTGAGGGCCTCGATGAAGGCGGCGAGGTCGTACTCGAACCAGACCGCCCGCGTCTCCCTGTCCCCATCGACGCCTGGGACGAGTGCGAGATTGGTGAAATAATCGAAGTGCGGGTGGTCGCCAACGCGGGCGTCGGCTATGGCGTCCTCGGCCGCGGTCTTGTCCTTACCCTCGGCAAGCGTCCTGGTCGCCTGGAGGAAGGCATCGAGGGATTCCCGGCACGGGAAGTACTTGAAGACCGCCGCCAGCGGATAGAGGCCGCTCGGCTTGCGTCCGGGCGCCGGCATCTTCAGCTTGTCGCCGCAGACGGTGAGATGCTTCTGGTACTTTGCGGAGGCCTTCTTGAGTTCGGGATGTCTCGCCGCCGCCTGTGCGAACTTCTTCGACAGCTCCTTCGCGGCATCCTGCCCTTTCAGGAACTGTGTGGGGGGTTGCGTCAGGAACAGGTCGAGTTTCAGATCCGATGCCGCCTTGAGCGCTTCCGGGCGGGTCATCCGGTGGTATCTGCGCACCTCCTCCTGGCGTTTCACCATCTGGCTCGACGCGAGGGCTTCGCTCGTGGGGCGGGTTTTGCTGTCGGGCCTTGCAGGACACAGGAATGCGATCCTTCTGACGCAAACCTGGTTCAGATCCCCCTTGTCGGCCTCGTCGAGCAGCTGGAGCAGCGCGGCCGAACGCTGTGCCGCCGTCGCGCGGCTCGTGCGAAGGACGTGTGCCGCCGCCTTGTCGAAACCGGCCTCGCCGGCCTTGAGTTTCAGGAGCTTGGCGAGGCGCTCCCCGGGACCGTCGAACACCTGCGCCCTGCGGCTCGCGGTCGTCCAGGTCTCCTCCACCCTCGCCACCCAGGAGCCCAATGCCTTCGCCTGCGGCGAGTCGCCCTTCGCGCCGGCGGCCATCGCCGCCAAGCAGAGGGTGTAGTAGTTCACCGCGTCCTGGAATAGCTCGTGATGGCGCCAGAGCGCGGCCTGCCACTCCGCGGCGGGGAGTTCACGCCACCTCATCTCCCCCTGGGGATCCTGCCCGTCAAGGATCTCGACCTTTGTGACCTTGCCCTGGTATATGCGATTCACGGTTTCACCTCGCTGGTTGCTCGCTGGGCTATTTCGATTGCGAATCGGCGCCTCTAGGCACGCGATCGGGATGGCTTTCGGGCAAATTCAATTCTATCGGCTTGATGCGCAAGAATATCGCATAGACCTTCTTGCTCTTGAGAGTGCGGTTGTCGATTCGCTTTATGATTTCGTGACACACGGCCTCGAAATCGGAGAATAGATCCTCGGATACGAGAAAAATCCAGTGCTGTCCATTTATGGCTTTCTGTAGTGCTTTAGACTAAGTTGGACTTTTGGGGTTTCTTAGATTTGTGTGAATCTCTCCTCCGACGGTGATAGGATTTTACCACACGGGAGGAGGAGGAGAGATGGAAAAGCGGAGATTCAGCGCCGAGGACCCACCCTATCACTATGGCCTGTGTGGCCGCAAAGGATGACCTAACGTGCCAGGCGGAGAAGTGCTTGACGCCGCCGGACAGTGTCTGGCATGTGGAACCTGCCTGAAGTTGCGCGAGTCCGAGGGCTCGAATATCCGCCCTCTATCGACGCCGAAGGATCATTACGAGATCGCAAGGGATCCAGACAGGCTAGTTCAGTATCAATCAATCCAACGCCCTCAGATTCAACTCATATTTCCCGTCCTTCCTGAGCAGAAGCTCGCGAGAAGACAGGTCCTGAAGATCGCGCCTAGCGGTTCTTTCACTCACTCCCCTGTACAGGATGTCGAAGGGGGATGCGGTGAACAGTATCTCCAGGGTTACGGGCTTCATATAATCAAGCAGCAGGTTCACCAAATCACACTGCCTCCGGCCGATTTTCCTTTCCTTGCGCAGATAGTGAAAATAATCCCTCAGCGCGTTTCTCCGTATAAGAAACAGGATCCTCGATTTGATCTCCTGCAGGGAATCGAGATGCCCCTGGCACGTGAAATCCAGGAATGGCGTCAGGTCGTTCTCTCGGTCGGCGAGCGACGCTGAGAACGACCGGAAATAGTCGTCCTTGTTCCTGTAGTAGAAGTTGGAGAGCATCCTCGGCACGTACTTGACTCCTCCGGCGTGCAACATCGCGGCCTCGATGATCCTCCCCGTCCTGCCGTTGGCGTCTCCGAAAGGATGAATCAGCTCGAAGTGATAATGCGCCAGGGACGCGCGTATGATCGGATTCTGCGCGACCAGCGCCTCGCTGTTGATCCACGCGACATACTCCTGCATCAGGTTGCGTATGTCATCCAGACAGTTCGGAGGGGTGTATACCCCCCCATGCTCCGCGTCACCGACCTTCACCGTGTGATTCCGGTAGGCGCCCGGGAAGTTGTTCTCATACTCCAGGTCCGCGGTGATCAACGCGTGGAGGTTCTTGATCAATCCCTCGTCAATGAGAAGCGGCGAGCCCGATTGGGGCAGCCCGGCGACGCGGTCATACGCGGTCTTGAGGTTGCGGATTTCCTTTTCCGCCAACTGAGGCTTCATAACTCCTTGCGGCTCGGAGAGGATCCGTTCGACCTTCTCCTCCGTGAGCGGATTGCCTTCCAATGCCGCGGTGCCAAAAATCGAACGCCGGATGATCTCCTCGTTGATCTGTGCGGCCATATCTGGAAGTACGGGGAGGTCGCCGACGAAATCGTACAGCAGGCTGGACCGTGTGAACTTGTTTTCAAGCTTGTTAGCGGCATATTTGCGGCTGAATACGAACTTCCCCGACTTGAAGGTGATGATCTTCTTGATTAGGTTATCGTCCATTCTTTGTCCTCTAATATGTCATACTTAACATCCTCATTATCAATGGATAATCTATATCACTTTACTAATCATGTCAATAGCAATGTCGATTAAATTGGACTTTGACTTTGAATCTGCTGGGTTAAACTTGCTTTGCCTATCTCTGGATCCAGCACATCATTTTGTGCCCGTACCGAACCGTCCGGAGGGCGATCCTGACATTGGATAATTCAGCGGGGTTGGCATTGTCGCCTAGCAGCCAACAGCTTCTTGAGTCTGGCCCGTTGCAGATCTTCTGGAAGCGCGGCGAGCGGCCTGAGCTTCCTCTCTGTGACCGCCCGTGGGTGGTGCGGATCCCCGAGCGCATCGAGTAGCCGGAGCGCCTCGGGCCGAGCTCGAGCAACCCGAGCATCTGGGACACCCGGGCCTGGGACACCCCGATCGCCTTGGCGAACGCCCGGCGCGAGGGGAACCCGCCCGCCTTCATCGCCTCCGCCCACTCCCGTGCCAGGAAGATCGGGTTCCGGTAGGTCCGGATCACCCGGATCCGCCTCATACGCCGGCGGTCACCCTCAAAAACGCAGTCAAATACGTCCCGGATAAGTGTTCTGTCTCCCCTCCCTCCGGGGAGCCAATTATAAAGAGCCCCAGAGATGGGGCTCTTTTTTTTGGAAGCGAGCAAGCGAAACGAGTCGGATTTCTTTCCGGAATTGAGCGAGGATCAGAGAACGACTAATCAGAAGCGATGGAGGCGCGAATCTGGAAGACCCCTGAATTCCCTCTTTTAAATGTCAGTCAATAGTCGAGGTTTGACCCTGGATTTTCCCTCTTTTAAATGTCAGTCAATGGTCGAGGTCTGCCCCTGGATTTTCCGGCACGGCTCACGGGACGAGCCAGCCCAGGCCCCGGGAGGACGAGAAGGCCGAGGCGCCGTCCTTGAGGTAGCCGCCGGGGACGGCGGCGCGCGGCGGCTGGTAGTTTATCCTGATGACGGAGGGTGTGACGCTCCCCTGGATGGCCGCCGCAACGCCGGCGCAGGTCACCTCGATGTAATCGCTCAGGCCGTCGCCGTCGGTGTCGGCCTTGTTGAAGTCCGTCTCAACTCCCTCGTCCCAGACGCCGTCGCCGTCCGCGTCCTCCACATCGTCCATGAGGCCGTCGCCATCGGTGTCTTTCAAAGAGGGGAAGGAGCAGAGGGCGTCGAACCAGTTGGCCGCCAGGACGGCGTAGCCGTCGGCGTTTGGATGGACATCGTCGGACATCAGCTCCTTCTTCGCATGCCCCGAGCCCGTGTCGTAGAAATCGACCCAGTTGCTCGTGATCATCAGGTCGTAGCCGGAGAGCTTGCCCGGATTCAGGAGGGCGTTGTTATACAGCGAGATGGCCAACGATCCCAAGGAACCGTAGATAAGGTTGGGGATGAAGGTCGAGACGATGAGCGTCGGATGGGAACCGTCGGCGTTCGTGTGCGCCTTGATGAGGTCGACGCAGGTCTGCACCCTCGCCACGGTATTATTGATGATGGTCTGCAGGGTAAAGATATCGGCCTCGGCGATATCGTTTCCGCCGATCATGAGCAGCACGAACGCCGGGTCTTCGGGAAGCCCCTCGGTCTGGAGGAGGTCGATGATGCTCTCTGCGACTTCCCCGCCATGCGCCCTGTTGTGTACGTCGAATGTCTTGTCGTGGAACGTGCTGTCGTTTTGGAGCAGGACCTTCATTTGGGAGGGGTAGGTGTACTGGGGGCCGCCGCTGCCTGCTCCAGACGTCACGCTGTCGCCGAGGCAGGTGATGACGACGGTGTCGGCCTCTTGCGCGAAAACGCCGGGTGAAGACCATACAACTGCGACCGACGCCCCCGTGAGCAGAAGGGCGGAGACGCCGCTCCGCAGGCGCGTGGCTGCGTTTGCCATTTCACGCATTCCCGGTGATACAGCTAAAATAATTGGTTCTCTTACGTTTTGTGTGGGTAAATAGGGTTTATAGGGTCATCGGTAAGCGCTACCATCCTGTGGCGCAGCGAAGCCACAGGAGGCCCACCGATGGACGAGTTGTCCCTTTTCACCCAGGCG
>CALLYX010000067.1 GCA_937858775.1 uncultured bacterium
CCAGGCTGCCGTGGGACGCGGTACACAGCAACACGGCCGGGTGACCCACAAAGGCACGGGCCAGGGCCACGCGCCGGGCCATGCCACCGGAAATCTCGCTCGGCGACAGGTCCCTCGCCCCGCGCAACCCTACTGCATCCAGCTTCATGAGCACAATGTCGCGAATCAGGACTTCCGACAGGTCAGTGTGCTCGCGCAGTGGAAAAGCCACGTTGTCAAACACGCTCAAATCCGTAAAAAGCGCGCCAAACTGAAACAGCATCCCCATTCGCCGGCGCGCCAGATAGAGGGCGGCCTGGTCGAGCTTTCCAAGGTCCTGCACCAGGGCGCCGGCCGCGGCGTCGCCGTCCCCCCCGGCGGGGTCGTGGCGGTGGGCCGGCTCCGCGAGGGCTTCCTCTCGCCTGGGGCGCGGCTCGCCGTCGTCACGGACCAGGAGATCTTCGCTCGCTATCGGGTGCGCCGGCCGCGTCGCCGGTTCAAGGGGACGGCGCCGGTCAGGGAGTTCACCGAGCTCGCCGCGGGCGACCACGTGGTCCATGTCGGGCACGGGATCGGCGTCTACCGGGGGGTAACGAGGCTAGCGAAGGACGGCGTCGAGAGGGAGTATCTCATATTGGAGTATCAGGAGAAGGCGAAGCTCTACGTCCCGATCGAGCAGGCGGGGCTCGTCGAGCGGTACGTCGGCGTGGGGAAGGCACCGCCGGTGCTCGACCGCCTCGGGGGGTCGCGCTGGCAGAACGCCCGGGTGGCGGCGCAACGGGCGATCTTCGACTACGCGGCGGAGATCCTCCAGCTCCAGGCCGCGCGGGCGGCCCGGCCCGGCTTCGCCTTCCCGGCCGGGCAGGCGTGGGAAAAGGAGTTCGAGGAGGCGTTCATCTACGAGGAGACGCCCGACCAGGCGGCGGCGATCGAGGAGATGAAGCGAGACATGGAGAGCCCCCACCCGATGGACCGCCTCGTCTGCGGCGACGTCGGCTACGGGAAGACCGAGGTGGCGATGCGGGGGGCGTTCAAGGCGGTCATGGCGGGGAAGCAGGTCGCCGTCCTCGTTCCCACGACTGTCCTCGCCCAGCAGCATATGAGAACCTTCTCCGACCGCTTCGCCGACTACCCGGTCCGGATCGAGATGCTCAGCCGCTTCCGCCCGGGGCGCGAACAGTCGAAGGTGGTAGAGGGTTTGAGGGACGGGACGGTGGATATCGTCATCGGCACGCACCGCCTCGTCCAGCCGGACGTGGCCTTCAAGGACCTCGGCCTCGTCGTAATAGACGAGGAGCAGCGCTTCGGCGTGAGGCACAAGGAGCTCCTCAAGAAGCTCCGGCTCACGGTGGACGTGCTCACCCTGACGGCGACCCCGATCCCGCGCACGCTCTACCTCTCCCTCTCCGGCATTCGGGACATGTCCACGATCGCCACCCCCCCCGAGGACCGCCTCTCCATCGAGACGGTGGTGCGCGAATACGACGCGCGCCTCGTCGCGGAGGCGGTCCGCCGCGAGCTCGCGCGGGAGGGCCAGGTCTACTTCGTCCACAACCGGATCGAGACGATCGGCCGGGTGAAGGAGCTCATCGAGCGGCTCGTCCCGGAGGCCTCCGTCGCCGTCGGGCACGGGCGGATGGGGGACGCAGAGCTCGAGGGCGCGATGCGGCGTTTCGTCGAGGGGGGGATCGACGTCCTCGTCTGCACGACCATCATCCAATCCGGGCTCGACATCCCGAACGCGAACACCATCGTCATCGACCGCGCGGACCGCTTCGGCCTCGCCGAGCTCTACCAGCTCCGCGGAAGGGTCGGCCGCTACAAGCACCGCGCTTACGCGTACCTGCTCTACCCGCCGGGGGGGTGGATCGTCGACGACGCGCGAAAGCGTTTGAAGGCGATCCTCGATCACCCCGGCCTCGGGGCCGGCTTCAAGATCGCCCTGCGCGACCTGGAGATCCGGGGCGCCGGGAACATCCTCGGGCACGAGCAGCACGGCCATATCGCCGCCATCGGCTTCGACCTCTACTGCAAGCTGCTGAGGCGGAGCGTCGACCGGCTCAAGGGGAAGGAGATCGCCGGCGTGGAGGATATCGAGGTAAACCTGCCCTACCGCGCCGAACTCCCGGCGTCCTACGTCCGGGCCGAGTCGCAGCGGATCGACCTGTACAGGAGGCTTGGGGAGATATCCTCGCCGTCGGAGATAGAGGCGGTTGCCGCGGAGCTGCGCGACCGGTTCGGGCCGCTCCCCGAAGAGGCCGGTCTCCTCCTGGAGGTCTGCCGTCTCAAGCTCGCCGCCCGCGGACGCGGGATCCGCTCCGTATCGCTGCACGAGGAGAAGATCGTCGCCGTCCGGCACGGGGAGGACCTCCGCCCGGGCGGCCGCTACCCCCGCCTATCCGCGAAGGATCCAGCGGCTGCGGTGCGCGAGATCGCCGAAAAGATCGGCCGGCTGTGATCCTTTTCCGCGGGGAGCCCCGGCGAGCCGGAGCGGAGCGCCGCGTTGCGGTGCGCGGCATGGCGACGAGAGTATTCTTGGAGGAATCGGCGCGCGCGGGAGGGCCGTCCTCACCGGCCGTCCGACGGGCGCGTATCCGGCGCAGCGCGGCGGCGTCTGCCGGAGAGGCCCCGCGCGACGGGGGGCGGCCGGTGTACAAGCACCGGCGGATCCCTCTCATCGGGCGGCGGTCGCGCCCGCCATTACCCCCTCCTGCCATCTCCGCCGGGAGCCCGCAAACGCCATCCAATCCGCGCGTCTTCTCCAATCCCCGGCGGGCCGCCCCGCCCGGATTGGGGC
>CALLYX010000068.1 GCA_937858775.1 uncultured bacterium
GCTGACCGTCAAGGCCACCTTCGAGGAACGCCTGCTGACCGATCGTTTCCCCGACTACCCCAGCTATGCCGCCACCACCAGCCGCTTCCTCCCCCTCCCCCGGCGGCGCCGAGCCTGACCCGCACCAGCCGCACTTCTGCGCGACATGAGTCGGCCTTCGGCCGATTCAGGGCACACATTTCGCTCGGGAGGATGCTCGGTCTCCAGTGGGGCGACGTCGACGGGGGTCCGCCGAGGGACTCGGCGTCTGCCACCATCGAGGAATGGAACGAGTGCTCGGCATCGGCGGCTTCTTCTTCAGGTCGGAGGCGCCCGGCGTGCTCGCCGGCTGACGAGTGTCATCGCGGCGGTCGCCGCGGTCGAGATGCGCGACCTTCTCGCCGCCGTCGTGGCGGTGGGGGCGGTGGGGCTGACGCTCTCCGTCGCCTTCCTCATACTCGGCGCCCCCGATCTCGCCGTCGCGCAGCTCGTCGTGGAGATCATCTGCCTCGTCATCCTCGTCCGGACGACGCTCAGCCGGGATCGCGTGGACGCGTGGGGGATGCGCTCCGACGCGGCCGCCGCGTGCGCCGCCGCCTTCGCCGCGGCCTTCCTCCTCACCGCGGCCGCCGCGATGCGCGCCCTCCCCCCCTTCGGCGCCCCCCTGATGCGGCTCGGGGGGGTCTACCTGGCCAGGGGCGCGGCGGGGGGGAAGGCGGGGCTCAACGTGGTGGGGAAGATCATAGGGAACTACCGGGCGTACGACGCCCTCGGGGAGGCGACGATCCTCTTCGCCGCCGTCATGGGCGTGCTCGCCCTGCTGCGCAAGGTCGGGGTGAAGGACGACGGCGGCGCGGGGAGGGGGCGATGAGGGACCGGCGGCCGGGCGAGGGGATGACGCTCACCGTCAGGACGATCACCCGCCTGACCGCGGGCCTCATACTCCTCTTCGGCTTCTCCATCGCGATCGAGGCCCACGGCGCCCCCGGAGGCGGGTTCGCGGGGGGGGTGATCATCGCCCTGGCCTTCATCCATCTCATCCTCGGCTTCGGGAAGCGCGCCTGCCGGCGCAACCTCTCGCGCACGTTCCCGTCGTTCGCCGCCCGGCTCGACGCGCCGCTCCTGATCTCCGTCGCGATGGCGGCGCTCCTCTGCGCCTTCACGGCCCACAGCGCCCTCGCCGGGCGGGGGCTCGACATGGAGCCGTACGGCGCGCTCCTCGAGGAGGCCCTCCAGCTCTTCGTCGCCGTCACCGTCGCCGCCGGGCTCGTCGCGATCTTCTCGGGCCTCGCAGCAATGAGGATAGACCGGAGATGACCGCCTACCTGCTCGCCTCGCTCCTGTTCCTGGTCGGGATCTACTCCGCCGCGACGAAGAGAAACCTCATCAAGATCATCATCGGCCTCGGGATCTCCGGCTACGCTATAAACCTCTTTTTCGTTCTCCTGGGATACCGCGCCGGGGGGCGCGCCCCGATCTTCCCGGAGGCGCTGGCCGCCGGGGAGATGGTGGACCCGCTGCCCCAGGCGCTCGTGCTGATGTTCATCGTCGTCGGGCTGGGGGCGACATCGCTCCTGAGCGCCCTCGCAGTCCGGCTCTACGAGAAGCACGGCACCTTCGACGTCCGGCGGATGCGCAGGCTGAGGGGGTAGGGGATGGATATCCTTCTTTCCGTGGTCGCGGTCTCGCTCGGAGCGGCGTTCGCCGTCCCGCTCGCCGCCCGGCGCCGCCGCGCCCCGGCCGCCCTGGCGGCGGGGGCCGCCTTTCTCCTGCTGTGCCTCTCGGCGGCGGTCGCGGCGCGCGTGCCGCGCGGCGGGATACTCCTCCACCGCGCGGGCGGATGGCCCCCCCCGTTCGGCGTCGTACTGGTCGCCGACGGCCTCTCGGCGGTGATGCTCGTGACGATTAACGCCGCCGTCTTCCTGGCCGCCCTTTACTCGTCGGAGTACGCCAGGCGCTACACCGGGGAATGGCGCTTCTTCACCCTCCTGCTCCTCATGGCGGCGGGGATGAACGGCGTGGTCCTCGCGGGCGACCTTTTCAACCTCCTCGTCTTCGTCGAGATCGCGGCGTTCTCCGCCTACGCCCTCGTCGCCTTCGGCACCGCGTCGGAGGAACTGGAGGCGAGCTTCAAGTACGCCGTCCTCGGCATCTTGTCCACCAACTTCGTTCTCTTCGGGATCGCTCTCATATACGGCAGCTGCTCGACGCTCAACATGGCCGACATCTCGCTGGCGCTCGCGGACGGCCGGCGCGGGGCGGGGTACGCCGGCTTCGTCGCCGCCGTATTCGTCTTCGGGTTCGGGCTCAAGTCGGCGCTCGTCCCGTTCCACGCGTGGCTCCCCGACGCCCACTCCTCGGCCCCGGCGCCGGTCTCCGCGCTCCTCTCCGGTGTCCTCATCAAGACGCTCGGCGTGTACGCCCTCGCCAGGGTCCTCTTCAACGTCGTCGGCATGACCCCGGCCGCGTCGCGCCTCCTCATGGCCCTCGGCGGCCTCTCGATGGCGGCCGGCGCGGCGCTGGCCCTGGGGCAGTGGGACATGAAGCGCCTCCTGGCATACAGCTCCATCAGCCAGGTCGGCTACATCGTTCTCGGCCTCGGCCTCGGCACGCCGCTCGGGGTGGCGGGCGCCCTCTTCCACCTCGTCAACCACTCGGTCTTCAAGTCGCTTCTCTTCCTGAACGCCGGCGCCGTCGAGCACGCCACCGGGATGAGGGACCTGCGGCGGATGGGGGGGCTGGGGGGACGGATGCCCGTCACCGCGGCGACATCCATGATCGCCTCGCTCTCGATCGCCGGCCTCCCGCCCCTGAGCGGCTTCTGGAGCAAGCTCGCCATCGTCGCGGCCTGCGTCGGCGCGGGCAGGCCCGGGTACGCCGCCCTCGCCGTCCTCGTGAGCGTCCTGACCCTCGCCATCGTCATGAGGCTTCAGCGGTACGCCTTCTTCGGCGAGCCGGGGGGGCGGTGGGACGGGGTCGGCGAGGTCCCGGCCCCGATGCGCATCGCGATGTGCGCCCTCGCGCTGGCCTGCCTTCTCGGCGGGCTCCTCGCGATCCCGACCGTCGGAGGGCGCTTCATCGGGCGGGGGGCGGAGGCGCTCCTCGCCGGCGGGGGGTACGCGGAGAAGGTGCGCGCGGCGGCGCCGGAGGGGGCTTGGTGCGGTTCGCGCGGGGGGGCGGGCGCGGCGCGCCGGGCGTCAGCGCGGGGGGGGGGATGAAGAGCCGGCTGATCCTGTTCGTCCTGGGGCTGGCGGTGTGGGCGGTCCTGACCTGGCCGCCGACGGCCCGCGCCTGCCTCTTCGGCCCGCCGGCCTCCCTCCTCGCCGCGCTCCTTGCGGGGGAGATGTTCGTCCGGAGGCCGTACGCCCTGAAGGACCCGATGCGGTACGCCTACTTCGCCCTCTATCTCCCCCTCTTTGTCTGGGAGTGCGTAAAGGGGAATATCCACGTGGCGCGCCTGATCTGCCACCCCGACCTGCCGATAAACCCCGGGATCGTGAAGGTGAGGACGCGGCTCAAGTCCGAGACCGGCCTCGCATTCCTGGACTGCTCCATCACGCTCACCCCCGGGACGATGACGGTGGACACCGACCCGGACGGCGGCTTCATCTATGTCCACTGGATCGACGTAAAGGCGGTCGATGTGGACGGCGCCACCCGGCGCATCGTCGACATCTTCGAGCGGATACTGGTGCGGATATTCGAGTGACGGCATGAGCGCTTTCGGACGGCGGGGAAGGATCAGGTGGGCCATCGGCGCGGCTGCGCTCCTGGCGGCGCTGGGCGCGATCGCGTTCGGGCCGCTCCCGTCGCTCTCCCGCGCGGGGCCCGCGTTCGCCCCGTTCTTCATAAGATGCCTCTACGCGCTCGTCCTCTGCCTCGTCCTCTGCCTCTACCGGATATTGCGCGGCCCGACGGTCCCGGACCGGGCGGTGGCGATCGACATCATGGGGATCGTGGTGGTGGGATTCTGCGCCGTCCTGTGCGTCCCGACCGGGCAGGAGTGGTATATCGACATCGGCATCGCCTGGGCGCTCCAGAGCTTCATAGCCACACTCGCGCTCGCCAAGTACCTGGAGGGGAAACCGCTGGATGAATGAGATATTGGGGATGGCGTCCATCGTCGTCGGCCTGGCCTTCGAGCTGTTCGGCTGCCTTGGGCTCGTGAGGCTCCCGGACGTCTACAACCGCCTCCAGGCGGCCACAAAGTGCGTGACGCTCGGAACGTGCGGCATCATGTTCGGCGTCTTCCTGACCTTCGGCCCGACAGCGGCGGGGCTGAAGGCGCTGCTCTGCATATTCTTCGTCGTCCTCACCGCCCCTGTTTCCGCGCACGCGATCGCGCGCGCGGCCCACCGCTCCGGCGTGAGGCTCTGCCCGGGCAGCGTGGTCGACCGGTACGAGGAGGATATGGCGGCGCGGGGCGGCGACAGCGGATCCGCTGGGTGAGGTCCGGGGGGTGCGCATGAAAGCGCCCAAGCTGCGGGAGTTGATGGAGGGGCTCAAGGCCCTGTTCGGGAGGCGCTACACGACGCGCTTCCCCGCCGCGCCCGCCTCCGTCCCGGAGGGGTTCCGCGGCGCGCCGCGCTTCGACCCGAAGGAGTGCGTCGGGTGCGGGGCGTGCGCGATCGTGTGCCCCGCGAAGGATATCGAGGTGACCGACGAGGTGCGGGACGGGAAGGGGATCCGGCGGCTGACCATACATTACGACGACTGCATCTTCTGCGCGCAGTGCGCCAGGAATTGCATCACCGGGAAGGGCGTCGTGATGACGGATGAGTTCGACCTGGCGACGCCGGACCGGGGGGCCGCGCGGGAGTGCGTCGAGAAGGAGCTCGTCCTCTGCGAGGTCTGCGGGGATGTGATAGCCGCACGCGACCACCTGGCCTGGATCGCGCGCCGCCTCGGCCCCGCGGCGTACACGAACCCGACCGTGATGCTCGGCATGCTCGACGCCCTCGGCCCGGGCCGCTCGGAGGCCCCGGAGGCGGGCGGGGAGCCCCGGCGCGGCGACCGGATGCGGGTGCTCTGCCCCCGCTGCAGGAGGAGCACGACCGTTGAGTTCTCGCTGGAGGGGTGAGATGGAAGGCCGGATCGCGGGCCTGCGCACCGGCGGGATCGTCATGATCGGGGCCGGAAACGGCCTGCGCGGCGACGACGCGGCGGGGAGCGTCCTCGCCCGGCGGCTCATGGGGCGCGGGATCGGCCGCGTCTTCGACGGGGGCGCCGCCCCGGAGAACTATTGCGAGCGCGCGGCGGCGCTCTCCCCCTCCGCCATTATACCCAGGAGAATGTGCTCGGTCCCGACATAGTTCACGCCCATGTTTCGAGCCTCCCTGACCGAGAGGTCGAAGACCCTCTTCGCCCTCGGACTCAGCTGCAGGTCAACCGGCTTGAGTATGGGATGTGATTTGCCAATGGTGTTCTCCAGGCTGTCGCGAAGTTCGTCGGGCCTTACCCCGAGGGATTCCAGAGCCTGGATCGCGGTACCCTCGCCCTCGGAAACGATAGCCAGCATAAGGTGCTCCGTGCCCACCACGTCGTGGCCGAGCCGGAGAGCCTCCCTGTGCGCCAGCTGGATTACCTTTCTTCCGCGTTCAGAAAAGAAATGCCACATCACAGATCATCCTTTATTGTTTTCATTCGCCCTCTACATCATGCCGCGATCAGCTCAAGATCAGGCTGCGCAGCATTCGCTTTAGAAGC
>CALLYX010000069.1 GCA_937858775.1 uncultured bacterium
TCGCTCACGATGACGCCGGTTGCGGCATCCGCGATCACGAGCGTGCCGTCCGTGAGATCGAGCGCGCCGGTCACGCCGACGACCGCGACGATCGACTTCGACCGCGCGAGGATCGCGGTGTGACTCGTCGGGCCGCCGTCGCGCGTGATGAGGGCGAGCACCTTGTCGAGCTCCAGCAGCGCCGTATCGGCGGGCGCGAGGTCGGGGGCACCCTCGATGGTGCCGGTGGCCTCGAGGTGGGCGACGATCCGGGCGGCCTCGCCGGGCTCGGCGTCACCCTCCTCTCCACGGGCGGAACCGCCCGGCACCTTCGCGCCGCCGGGATCAGGGTGACGGAGATAGCCGAGTTCACAGGCGTCCCGGAAGCGCTCGCCGGGCGCGTCAAGACCCTCCATCCGAAGATCCACGCCGGGATCCTCGCCCTTAGGGACAGCGAGGCCCACCGCCTGGAGATGGAGCGCGCCGGATGGGAGTTCATCGACATCGTGGCCGTCAATCTCCCCCCGGTGCCGGCGGGGGGGGCGGCCGATCCACACGCGCTGCTCGGATCGGTGGATGTCGGTGGCCCCGCGCTTCTCCGCGCCGCGGCCAAGAACTGTCGCGACGTGATCGTCGTCTGCAACCCGGCGCGGTACGCGGTCGTGCTGGATGAGTTGAGGGCGGGGCGGGGGACGGTGTCGGACGGCATGCGGGCCCGCCTCGCCCGGGACGCCTTCGAGGCGACCGCCTCATACGACGCCATGCTCCACCGCGCCCTGTACAGGTGCGTCGCCCCCGCGGGGGGATCCCTCCCCGTCGAGCCGTCGTTCGACTTCAGCAAGAAGGAGGAACTCCGCTACGGGGAGAATCCGCACCAGCGCGCCGCGGTGTACCGCGCGGCGTCCTGCGGGGAGCCGTCGGCGGCCGGCGGGACGCTCCTCTGGGGGAAGGCGCTCTCCTACAACAACTACGTGGACCAGGACGCGGCGCTGGAGCTCGTGAAGGAGTTCCGCTCCCCTTCCTGCGTGATCGTCAAGCACGGCAACCCGTGCGGGGTCGCGACCGCCGAGCGGCCGGCCGAGGCGTTCCTTAAGGCGCGGGCGACCGACCCGGAATCGGCGTTCGGCGGGATCGTGGGCTTCGGATCGGAGGTGGACGCGGAGTGCGCCGCCGAGCTCGTCCGGCACTTCCTCGAGTGCGTGATCGCCCCGTCGTTCAGCGCCGAGGCGCTCGGGACGCTGCGGTCGAAACAAAACCTGCGCCTGGTCGAGGTGCCGTCCCTTGCCGCATGGCTGGCCGGCGGCACGGGCCGGGGCGCCGGGCTGGAGATGAGATCCATCACGGGCGGGCTGCTTCTCCAGGAGCGAGACACCGGCTCCATCGGCCTTGGCGACCTCCGGCAGGTGACGAGGCTGGCGCCGCCGATTTCGGAGTCCAGGGCGATCTTCTTCGCCTGGACGGTCGTGAAGCACGTCCGCTCGAACGCGATAGTGATCGCAGGGGCCGAAGAGACCCTGGGGATAGGCGCCGGGCAGATGAGCCGTGTGGACGCCGTCCGCATAGCGATCCTCAAGGCGAGGAAGCCGCTCTCCGGGGCCGTGGCGGCGTCGGACGGCTTCTTCCCATTCCGCGACGCCGTGGATGAACTGGCGCGCGCTGGGGTGAAGACCATCGTGCAGCCGGGGGGGTCCCGCATGGACGGGGAGGTCATCAAGGCGTGCGACGAACTCGGGGTGGCGATGCTCTTCACCGGGATGAGGTGCTTCAGGCACTAGGGATATGACCGCGACGAGGATGCTCGACCTGGGCGCCGGCGCGGCTGACGAAGCCGCCCTCGAGGAGGCTGCCGCGGCGCTCCGCGAAGGGAAGACGGTCGTCTTCCCCACTGAGACCGTGTACGGCATCGGCTGCTGCGCGTCGAACCCGGAGGCGGTCCGCAGGGTGTACGAGATCAAGGGCCGGGACAGGGGCAAGCCGCTCGCCGCCTATGTCTCCTCCGTGGAGGAGGCTGAGCGGTACGGCGCGGTGTTCACCGCGGCCGCGCGGCGCCTCGCCGAACGGTTCTGGCCGGGGCCTTTGACGCTGCTTCTCCCGGCGGCAGGCGGCGGGCGCCTCGGTTTCCGCTGCCCGGACGACCCGCGTGCGCTCGCCCTGATCCGCCGGGCGGGTGTCCCGGTCGCCGGGACGAGCGCCAACAGGAGCGGCGGCGCTCCGCCCGAGAGCGGGGAGGAGGCGGCGCGCCTCATGGACGGCCGCGCCGACGTCGTTCTCAAGGGAGGGCGGACGCGCTGCGGGGGCGAGTCGACGATCGTGGACCTCGGGGGGGAGGGGGCGCGCATCGTCCGGGCGGGGGTGATCGGCAGGGGCGAGATAGAGGAGGCGCTGTCGCGCCGGGGGCGGCGCGGGTGCGGGGGGGCGGTTCAACGATGAGAATATCGATCGGGAGCGATCACGGCGGCTTTGATCTCAAGGAGGCGATCAAGATGCATCTCGCGGCCTCCGGGCACCAGGTGCTCGACTTCGGGTGCGCCGGGACGGACCCGGTCGACTATCCCGACTACGGGGAGCGGGCGGCTCGCGCGGTCGCCGGCGGCGAGGCCGACCGCGGAATCCTCGTCTGCAGGAGCGGGATCGGGATGTCCATGGTCGGCAACAAGGTGCCGGGCGTGCGCGCCGCCCTATGCATGGACGAGCGGATGGCCGAATCGAGCAGGCGGCACAACGACGCCAACGCGTTGGCGCTGGCGGCGGACCGTACACCCCCCGCGCTGGCGGTCGCCATCGTGGATGCGTGGCTCGCGGCGCCGTTCGACGGGGGGCGCCACGCGAGGCGCGTGGAGAAGATGGCGCGGATGGAGAGGAGATAGCCCTCACGGCCCGCCGGAGGGCGGCGCCCTGCCGCCCGGGCAGGCGTTTGCCGGCGGCGGGACAGAAAAGGGGGACGAGGTGCAATCGCGATATTTGAAGGATGCCGACCCGGAGGTGTTTGGCGCGATCGAGGAC
>CALLYX010000070.1 GCA_937858775.1 uncultured bacterium
GTGCTGGTCACGGACTGCATGCAGGCGCTCGATTCAGCCGCCGCCGAGTTCACGGTGGGGGGGAGGAGGGTCTCCGTCCGGAACGGGGCTCCGGCTGCGGATGACGGTACCCTCTGCGGCTCGGTGCTGACGATGAGCGGGGCGCTCCGCAACGTAGGGCGCTGGACGGGGGGCGCCCCCGAGCGCGTCGCGGCGCTCGCCGCGGAGGGCGCGGCGCGCGCGCTCGGCCTCGGCGGGAGGAAAGGCGCGCTCGCCCCCGGGATGGACGCCGATATCGTTATCTTCGACGAGGGGTACGACGTCAAGGCGACCGTCATCGGCGGCGAGGTCGCCTGGGCGGCGCCCGGATTCGGCCGGGGCTGAGGGACGCGGCCCCGCCGGGAGGGAAGAGGGCGTATGTGCGGCATCGTCGGCTACATCGGCGGAAGGTACGCCCAGGAGGTCCTCCTCAGGGGGCTCTCGAGGCTGGAGTACCGCGGCTACGACTCGGCGGGGGTGGCCATCATCGAGCGCGGGGGGATCTTCGTCCGGAAGAAGGAGGGGAAGCTCGCCGGCCTCGCGGCGGAGCTCGCGGCCGCCCCGCTCCGCGGACACGCGGGGATCGGACACACCCGCTGGGCGACGCACGGCGAACCCGACACCCCCAACGCCCACCCCCACACGGACTGCGCCGGCCGCATCGCAATGGTGCACAACGGCATCATCGAGAACTACGCCGGGCTGAGGCGGCGCCTCATCTCCGAGGGGCACGCCTTCACCTCCCGGACCGACAGCGAGGCCCTCGTCCATCTGATCGAGAAACATTACGCCGGCGACCTCCTCCGGGCCGTCCGCGCCGCCGTGGCGGAGGCGGAGGGGGCCTACGCGATCGCGGTCGTCTCCTCGGATCGCCCGGACGAGATCGTAGCCGCGCGGAAGGCGAGCCCGCTGGTGATAGGCCTGGGAAAAGGCGAGCAGTTCATCGCCTCCGACGTCACGGCCGTCATCGAGTACACGGACCGCGTCATCTACCTGGACGACGGCGATCTCGCCCGGGTCACCCGCGGCGCAGTCGAGGTCTTCGACCGCTCCCTCGCCCCCGTCGCCCGTTCCCCGCACCGGGTCGAGTGGACGCTGGAGCAGGCCGAGAAGGGCGGGTTCGAGAAGTTCATGCTGAAGGAGATCTACGAGCAGCCCGAGGCGCTTCGGAACGCGCTCATCGGCAGGATCGCCCCGGGCCGCTCCGGCGTCGCGCTCGAGCTCCCGTGCATGGACGAGGAGGGCATGCGTGCCCTCAACAAGGTCTTCATCATCTCCTGCGGAACCGCCTGCTACGCCGGGATGGTGGGGCGCTATTTCCTCGAGCATTACACCGACCTGGCCGTCGAGGTCGACTATTCGAGCGAGTTCCGCTACCGCAGCCCCAAGCTCGACCGCAACACCCTGGTGATGACGGTGAGCCAGTCGGGGGAGACCGCCGACACGCTGGCGAGCCTCCGGATGGCCAGGGAGAAGGGGTGCCGCATCGTCTCCGTGGTGAACGTCATGGGGAGCACGATAGACAGGGAGAGCGACGGGGTCATCTACACGCGCGCGGGGCCCGAGATCGGCGTCGCCTCCACCAAGGCGTACACCGCTCAGCTCGCCGCGTTCGTCCTCTTCACGGTGTACGCGGGGAGGATCAGGGGGCAGATCTCGGCCGAAGAGGCGCGTGGGATCCTCGCGGACCTCGAGGCCATCCCGGCGGGGGTCGAGCGCGCCCTCCTCGCGGAGGCCCGGATCCGGGAGATCTCCCCGAAGTACGCCGGGGCGAAGAGCGCCTTCTTCCTCGGGCGCGGCTTCAACTACCCTACCGCGCTCGAGGGGGCGTTGAAGCTCAAGGAGATCTCGTACCTGCACGCCGAGGGGTACCCGGCGGGGGAGATGAAGCACGGGCCGATCGCCCTCATCGACAGGGAGTTCCCGGTCGTCTGCGTCTGCACGAAGGGCGAGAAGTATGATAAGATGATCTCCAATATAAAGGAGGTGGAGGCGCGCGGGGGCAGGATCATAGCCCTCGCCACGGAGGGGGACGCCGCCATGGAGGAGATCGCCGAGGACGTGATCTACGTCCCGGAGACGCGGGAGGAGCTGTCGCCGATCGTCAACGTGGTTCCCCTCCAGCTGCTGGCCTACCACATCGCCCGGTACAGGGGCTGCGACATCGACAAGCCCAGGAACTTGGCGAAGAGCGTCACGGTCGAGTAGGTCCGGACGCCCCCCGCCCGCTGTCGCGCACGTCCCATGAGGATCAGGATACAGTCCAAGATCTTGGCCAGTTTTATGGCGATGGTCGCGCTCATGAGCGCGCTCCTCATCTTCACCCTGATCTCCATCCGGATCATGGCCGACGGAACGCGCCGCCTCGTCCACGTCCAGAAGAAGGAGGGGCTCATCAGCGACCTCCAGATGACGCTTGACCAGGCCGTCACCGCCCTCGGTGAATACCTGCTCTCCGGCAAGGAGACGCGCCGGACCACTTTTATCCAGCTCGTTCTCTTCTACAGGAAAGACCTCGAGGCGCTCGGGGAGGCGTGCGGCAGGGGCGGGGATGCGGAGGGGCCGGCCCGCGACGGGGAGAGGAAGAAGCTGGCCGCGCTCAAGGCCGATATAGACGCGATCGAGCGGGGCTCGCGGGAACTCATCGGCCTCGCCGACAAGGTCGAGAAGGCCCAGGGGCGCCGTCTGTTGCAGGATGTCGCGGCCACGGTGAAGGGGGTGGTCGAGGCCAAGGGCGCCGCGCACGGCCGGGGGGCCCAGGCGCGCGAGCTCGCGGTGCTGGAGAATCTCCTCGGCGTCAGCACCCGGGACGCCCGGGACCGCCTGGCTGAACTCGAGGTGCTCGGGCGTACCATCTCGGAATCCGAGTCGCACCTCAGGCGGCTTTCCATCCGGATCATGGAGGCGAAGAACCGAGCGCTGGAGAGGATCGCGGAACTCCGCGAACTGGCCCAGGAGGAGGGGAGGCTGGCCATGGAGACCGCCGTCCACGCCGACCGGCAGGCCGAGAAGATCAGCATGGTGGGCGGGGTGATCGTCCTCGCCTGCGGCCTGGTGCTGGCGATCTACCTCGCCCGCGCTTTTTCGCGGCCGATCATGGAGCTCGACCGCGGCGCCCGCCTCTTCGGAGAGGGGGATTTCGCGCACAGGATATCCCTCGACACCGGCGACGAGCTCGAGGCCCTCGCCGCGCGGTTCAACGTGATGGCCGCGCGGATCCAGGCGTCCTACCGCGAGCTGGAGGAGAGGGTGCGCAACCGGACCCGCGAGCTCGACGAGTCGAACCAGCGCCTGCGCCGGCTTTTCGACGGCATAGCGGACGGGATCTCCGTGATCGACGACGGGTATCGCATCGTCAACGCCAACACGGGGATCGCCTCGATGGTGGGGCGCGACGCGGGGCAGCTCATCGGAGAGGCGTGCTACCGCGCCTACCAGGGGCGCGAGACCCCGTGCCCGGGCTGTCCCGCCGCCGACACCTTCCGGTGCGGGGCGGCCTCGTCGAGGGAACTCCAGTGGGGAATCCCGGGGCGGAAGCCGAGGGAAATGGACCTGTACATCTTCCCCCTGATCGAGGAGGAGGGGCGGGTGACGCACGTGATCGAATACGCCAAGGACATCAGCGAAAGAAAGGCGCTCGAGCGCAAGCTCTTCCAGTCGGCGAAACTCGCGGGCATCGGCACGCTGGCCGCCGGCGTGGCCCACGAGATACGCAACCCGTTGGGGATCATGAAGACGTCCGCGGACATGATCAGGCGGGGCAGCCGGGAGGGGGAGCAGAACTTCGAGCTCGCGGGGTTCATGATCGAGGAGGTCGACCGCCTGAACCGGGTGGTCACCCGCCTCCTCGACTTCGCGCGCCCCTCGGCCCCCAAGAGCGAGCCGTGCGACCTCGGCGAGATAATCGAGCGCGCCATCTCGCTGGTGGGCCCGCAGCACCGCCTCCAGGATATCGAAATCTCCCGATCCTACGCGAAGGGGGCCGCCAGGGCGCGCGGCGACCGCGAGCAGCTCTGCCAGGCGTTCCTGAACCTGATCCTGAACGCGGTGCAGTCGATGGCCGGCGGGGGGAGACTCTCCCTCTCC
>CALLYX010000071.1 GCA_937858775.1 uncultured bacterium
CTGCGTGGAAGGGAGGGAGGCGCTATACCGCATCCTCGGGGAGAACGGCCTGCCGTTCCGAAAGACCGGGAAGATCATCGTAGCGTGGGAAGACGGGCAGATCCCCCTGCTCGAGAGCCTCAAGGCGCGGGGGGAGGCGAACGGGGTGCCCGGTCTCCGCATGCTCGACGCCGCAGAGGTCGCGGCGATCGAGCCGGATCTCAAAACCGTCGGGGGCCTTCTTTCGCCGGAGACGGGCATCTTCGACACGCACCGGTACATGGCCCTTCTCGAGAGGAAGGCCTCTCGCCGCGCCACCATCGCGTACGGATGCGAGGTCGTGGGCGTCGATAAGGGGCGCGGCGGCTACACGGTGCGCATCGCGGACGCCGACGGGTCGGAGTACCGTTTTTCGAGCCGCGTGGTAGTGAACGCGGCCGGGCTCGGGGCCGAGCGCGTCGCCCGGATGGCAGGGATCGACACCGCGGCGGCGGGCTACACGGTCCACCCGTGCAAGGGGGAGTATTTCAGGGTCGGGCGATGGAAGGGGAGGGGGCTCCGGCGCCTCGTCTACCCCCCGCCCACGCCGATCAGTCTCGGCGTGCATATCGTGCTGGATCTGCAAGGGGGGATCAAACTGGGGCCGAACGCCTTCTACGTGGACACGCTGGATTACGCCGTGGACGAGCGGCACCGGCGCGAGTTCTATCTCGGCGCCCACGCTTTCCTTCCGTCCATAGAGGAGGGGGACCTCTCCCCGGACATCTCCGGGATACGGCCGAAACTCTACCGGGAGGGGGAGGCGGCGCGGGATTTCGTCATCCGCCACGAGGCGGACCGCGGCCTCTACGGCCTCATCGACCTCATCGGGATCGAGTCGCCGGGCCTCACGGCGTCTCTCGCCATAGGGGAGATGGTCTCGCGGATGATAGCCGGGATCGCGTGAAGCCCCGGCCGCCGCGCCCCGCGCTCATTTTACGAATTCGCGCGGGATCCCCTCGGGCGCTTCCCTGAGGGGGGGCGGGGGCGGCTCCGGCAGAACGGCCTCCTCGCCGAACGGCGCGCCCGGCCCGGACGAGGCCGCCTCGATGCTGGACAACGGCGCGCTCGGGGGGCTCCTGCGCGACGCCATCGACTTCGGGCGGATCGACGCGAACCTCCGGTCCGGCGCGCTCCACGCGGTCGCCGTCAACGCGACCTCGTACTCGACCGGCTTCGCGATCACGTTCTTCCAGGCGCAGCCGTCCGCCGCGCCGTGGCGGCGCACGCGTCGCGAGGGCCGCGTGACGATGCTCGGCGTCGACCACTTGCTCGCCTCGACCGCGATCCCGTTCGTGTTCCCGGCCGTGCGCCTCGGCGACGACTGGTACATGGACGGGTCGGTGCGCCAGCTCACGCCGCTCTCGCCTGCGCTGCACCTCGGGGCGCGGCGGGTGCTCGTGCTGTCGATCGGCCAGTTCGCCGGCCAGCGGGTCACGCACTTGCCTGGCCGCATCATCGCGCCGGGTTTCGTGGATATGCACATCCACTTCCCGCAGACCGACATCATCGGCTCGCCGGCCGAGGGCCTGCTGCCCTGGCTGGAGAACTACACCTTCCCGGCCGAGTCGCGCTTCGTCGATCCGCAATACGCCGCCGGCGCGCCGATGATGTCGGTTTGCGCGTAGTGCACGTGCATGTCGATGAAGCCCGGCGCCACGCAGGCACCCCCAAGGTCGATCGTTTGTCGAGCCTCATATCCCCGACCCAGCCCGACGATCTGGTCGCCACCGAACGCGCGGCCGCGGCCCGCGACGGCAAGACGCGACTCCGCCGCCTCACCCGCTCCGAATACGAGAACACCGTCCGCGATCTCTTCGGCCTGCCCGGCATCCCGCTGCAGATCGACCTCCCGCCGGACGGCCAGGTGCACGGCTTCGACCGCAACGCGGACGCGCTCGATCTCTCGCACGTCACACTAAGCAAGTACCTCGAAGCCGCGGACCGCGTAC
>CALLYX010000072.1 GCA_937858775.1 uncultured bacterium
GTGCTAGAATGTCCCCGATGAAGACCCCCTCCCCGCGCCCCCTCGTCGCGCGCCGTCTCCCAGCGGCGGCCCTAGCGCTTTGCGCGCTCGCCCTCGCGGGATGCGGCAAGGGCGACGACTACCGGCAGCGCTACCACGAGCTCCAGGAGCAGGGCCGCAGGAAGATCGCCGACCTCGACGCGGCGCGCAGGGCGGACCTGAGCCGCTACGAGCAGCGCCTCATCGGCTACGAGGCCGAGCTGCGCCGCCTCAACGCGGAACTGAGCGCCGCCCGGCACTTCCCCCGGCCCGAGGCGCCCGCCGCCCAGCCGCCCGTGCCCCCCGCCCAGGGTGCGGGCCGGAAACCCCTCGCGGAGGCCGTCGCCGCCCTCGCCTCGCCCGGGGGGGCGGACGACGGGGAGGAGGCGACGCCCGCCTCCCTCATGGAACAGTTCATGTCGGATTTCGAGGGGTCTGTCGACGAGGGGCGGCGCGCGCAATTCCGGGACGACATCGCCGCCTACATCGCGCGCCTCAAGGAGCAGTCGGGCGCGGCGCCTGCGGAGCGGCGGAAGGAGGAGCGGCTGGGCGAACTCCGCTCCCAGGTCGAGGCGGCGTCAAGCGAACGGGAGCGCGAGATGCTCCGCGACCGCATCGCGAGGATAGAGGGGGCGAGCGCGGAGGACCTCCCCGGGGTGCTCGACTACTACCAGCGCCTCGACGGCATACAAACCCTCAACCGCATCATGGACGAGTACGACATACCGCGCGACGAGCTGAGCGCCGCGGGAATCGAGCCGCCGCCGCGGAGCAGTTGGAGGCCGGAGGCGCGCGAGATCGCCCGCAACCTGAGGGATTTCATCGACCGCTTCGAGCCGCTCGCCCCGGCCGCGCTGCGGGCGCAATTCAGGGAGGAGCTCGAGGCCTGCGCCGCGGACCTCGCCGCCCGGCCGACCGAAGCCCAGATAGCCGCCGCGCGCGATGCGATGGTCGCCGACCTCCGCGCCCAGGCCGCCACATCCACGGGGCGCCGGCTGGAGGGGATCAACCGCCGGATCCGGCAGCTCGAGTCGGGTCCCCTCGACGCGGTGCAGCGGAGGATCCAGCAGGAGAAGTTCGCGCAGATCTCGGCCCTCGCTGAGAAATACCAGATCCCGCGCCAGGACCTGCGCGAATCGGGGGTCATCTTCTCAACGCGCCGGCGCGGGCGCAACCCACGGGGGGGGCATCCGACGCCATGAACACACCCCGCGCGGGCCGCCCGCGGGCTGCCGCCCGGCTTCTCGCGGCGGCCGTGCTCGCCGTCTCGATGCCGGCCCCCGGCGCCGCGCGGCAGCTCGTCGAGCTTTTTCCCGGCTACGGCAATCCGAACACGCTCGTGATCAGCGGAAGGGTCTTCGACGCCCCGCGCGCCACGCGGTGGGGCGCAGGCCTGGCAGCGTCGCGCCTCGCGAAGCCGCTGGGCGCACTCGTGCACCTCGTGCGGCGGGGGCCCGGGGACCGGCCGGTCGTCGTCCGGGCGGGCGGCGTCGCCGCGGAGGCGAGGCCGGGACCGGGCGGATCGTTCCGCGTGGAGCTCCCCGCGGCGGCGGGCGTCCAGTGGTCGGGCGAGGTGAAGGTGACCGCCGTTTCGGGCGCCGGGGAGGCGTGCGAGGGCGCCGCCTACGTCCCGAACCCGGCCGCTAAGACCGGCGTCATCTCCACCTTCGAGGAGACGATCGCCCCCGGGGAGGGGCGCGGAAGATATGACGGCGCCGCCGCGCCCGCCGTCCCGGGAATGCCGGGGTTGTACGCCCGCCTCGCCGCGGACGAGGAACGGCGGTTGCGGCCGGTCTGCTACGTCGCCGCGCGGGCCGGGGCCGCCGGGGCGCCCACAGTCGGCTTCCTCTCGGTCCACCGTTTCCCCCCCGGCCCGCTGTTGCTCATGAAGCCGGGGCCGCCCGGCGCCGCGCCCCCTCCCGCCGCCGCCGTCTACGACCACCTCCTCTCCTCCATCCAGGATCTGCTCGCGGCGTGGCCGGAGAAGAAGTTCGTGCTCTTCGGCGCCGCCGGCCGGGAGGACCCGGATATCTTCCGCTGCATCGCCGCGCGGTACCGCGCCCGTATCCGCGGCGTCTATCTCCGCCGGGGCGGCCCGCGGGACGCAGCGAGGGAGGGGGCGTACCCCGGCTTCTTCTTCTTCGACACGGCCGAGGAGGCCGCTAACGATCTCGCGCGCAAAGGGCTTCTCCGCGACTGAGCGCCGCCGCGCGACAGGGCTGACATGGCCAGCGCACAGGAGTCCACGCAACCTCGCAGGACCGTCATCGCTCTCCCGGGGGAGCTCCCGGACTCGGGCGGGGCCCGCCTCCTCGAGGAGATCTCGGCCGCCATCTCCTCCGGCGCTCGCGCCATCGAGCTCGACCTCTCCGGCCTCAAGCGCCTCGACAGCCGCGGGGGGGCGTGGCTCATCCGGGCGGTGCGTACCGCCAGGGCGGCGGGCGCGCGCGTCGATCTCTCCGGGGCGCGCGGGGAGGCAGCGGAACTGATCGAGCTCCTCGCGGGGAGTTTCGAGGCGCCCCGCGCGAGCGCAAGGCCCGCGGCCGGCCTCATGGAGGCGGTGGGGCAGAAGGCGTTCGGCGCATGGAGGGAGTTCGGCGACGCCTGGCGCCTGACCGTCGACGCCGCCTACTGGTCGTTCATCGCCCCCTTCGAGGGGAGGGGGCTGCGATGGAAGGCGCTCCTCACCGAACTCGACGACGCCGGCGTCCGGGCCATCGGGATCGTCTCCCTCCTCAACTTCCTCCTGGGCCTCGTAATCGCGATGCTCTCCGCCGCCCAGGCCTCCACCTTCGGCGTGCAGATCTACGTGGCCAGCCTCGTGGTGATGGGGTTCGCGCGCGAGCTGGCGGCGATCATGACCGGCATCGTGGTCTCCGCCCGAACCGGCTCCGCGATCGCCGCCGAGCTCGCCACCATGAAGGTCTACGAGGAGATCGACGCCCTCAAGGGGATGGGCCTCAGCGTGGCGAAGTTCCTGATCGCGCCCAAGGTCATCGCCGTCCTGATCGCGGTCCCGATCCTCACCGCGATAGGGTTCGTGATGGGCGTTGCCGGCGGGTTCGTCCTCAACGCCATATCCCTGGGCTTCACCTTCGACCGATGGTGGGAGCAGACCCTCCAGGCGGCCGCAGTGCGCGACCTGCTGCAGGGGGGCGTAAAGGCGGTCTGTTTCGCCGTCATCATCGTCATGGTCGGATGCCACAACGGCCTTCGCGTCACCGGCGGCGTGCGCGGGGTGGGGATGGCGACCACGAGGGCCGTCGTGATGGACGTATTCCTGATAGTCGTAGCGGACCTTTTTTTCACCACGGTCTTCTACTATTTCCTGTAGGGGCCCGTCCGATGGATAGAAAGCCGATCGTGGAAGTGCGCGACCTCGTGGGCGGGTACGGGGGGCACCTCGTCCTCGACCGCATCTCCCTCGACGTCTACGAGGGGGAGATAGTCGTCGTGATCGGGGGGTCGGGCTGCGGCAAATCCACCCTCCTGAAGAACATGCTGGGCCTCCTGCGCCCCGTCTCCGGCTCGATCAGGTATTGGGGGCAGGAGATCACGACGATGGACGAGGAGGAACTCGCCCTCCTGCTCCAGCGGCTGGGGATAGCGTTCCAGTCCGGGGCCCTCTTCAACTCGATGACGGTCGGGGAAAATATCGCCCTGCCGATGGAGGAGTACGGGCGGATGGATCCGGCGCTCCGGGAGATTCTAGTCGGGATCAAGCTCGACCTGGTGGGGCTCTCGGGGACCGCCGGGCTGATGCCGGACGAGCTCTCCGGGGGGATGAAGAAGCGCGTCGGCTTCGCGCGCGCGATCGCGGTGGACCCGAGGATCGTCTTCTTCGACGAGCCGTCCACCAGCCTCGACCCGATCATCGCTGCGGGGCTCGACAAGCTAATCCTCGACATGCGGCGCCTCCTGGGGATCACCGTCTTCGTCGTGACGCACGACCTCGCCTCCATACGCCTGATCGCCGACCGGATCGTGATGCTCGACCGGGGAAGGGTCATCTTCACGGGCACGGTCGCCGACGTCGAGAGGACCGGCGTCCCGAGGGTCAGGCAGTTCTTCGACCGCCAGCCGGACAAGACAATCGAGGCGCGGGGGGTGCGGACGCCCTGAGCCCGGCCGCGAATCACGCCGCACCATGTTGCAGGGGGGATAGATGGCAACGAAAGCGCAGAAGGTCAAAGTGGGGATATTCCTGAGCGCGGGGGCCGCCCTGGTCGTCCTCGTCTTCGCCACGGTGACGGTCAAGAACCGCGAGCCGATGGAGACGTATTACGTCAACTTCTCCGAGAGCGTGAGCGGCCTCGGGAAGGATTGCGCGGTCCTCTACCGCGGCGTGCCGGTGGGGACCGTCAGGGATGTGCGGGTCTCCGACGCCAACGAGGTGATCGTCACCGTGGGGATCGCCACCCGCCGCGTCACCCTGCACGGGGGGACGGTGGCCACGCTCGCCATGAGCAACCTGATGGGCGGGATGCAGATCGAGCTGAGCGGCGGCGAGCCGGACGCCCCCGTGCTCGCCGCCGGTTCCGTCATCCCGTCGAAGGCGTCGATACTGGAGAACGTCTCCCAGGACCTGCCGAAAATCCTCGACAATATCCAGAATATCCTCGTGAAGATCGACCGCTCCATCGGGGAGGTCCAAAGCGACCGGATCGGCGCGCTCATACGCGACTCCGACGAGGCGATCAAGACCGCGAACACGACGTTCGAGGAGGTCACCCTCTTCCTCAAGACCTCCCGCGGGACGATGCTCAACACCGAGTACGAGATCACGCAGACGATGCGATACCTGCGCGAGGCGATCGTGCAGGCGAACCGCGTCTTCGCGCGGCTCAACGAGGACCCGTCGTCCGTCTTCTGGGG
Organism: uncultured bacterium; assembly: GCA_937858775.1. GTDB lineage: Bacteria > Auribacterota > Tritonobacteria > UBA1439 > UBA1439 > UBA1439. The sequence continues at coordinate 4,894 of CALLYX010000072.1, forward strand.
GAGGCGGGCGCCGGAGAGGCCGCACGTGAAATGACGGAATTCCGCGGTTTTCCCGCCGCCTCGCCGGCGGGAAAACCGCGGCCCCGGGCACCGGGCCGCGGCCCAGCCGCCGCGGAGACACGGAGGAGACGATGAAGAAGATGGTGATCGCCGCGGCCGCCGCGTGCGCGGCCCTCTCTTGCGCGCCGCGCATACGCACCGACTACTACCTGATCAACACGGAGCCCGCGGTTGCGAAATCCGCGTCGCGGCTTCCCCTTACGGTCGTGATCAACCACGTCCGCGCGCCGTCGCGCTACCAGGACCAGATCGCCTACCGCACCTCCGAATTCCGCGTCGGCTTCTACGAATACAGCCGCTGGGCGGAACCGCCGGCGGAGATGGTCTGGCGGGCGATCCACGGGGCGCTCTCGGCATCCGGCCTCTTCGAGAGGGCGGAACCCTCGGATGCCGCCTGGAATCCGGATCTCATCCTGCAGTGCGCGATCATAGCGTTCGACCAGGTCCTGGAGAAGGGCGGGGAGTACGCCGACTGCCGCCTGGCGATGGAGCTCCTCACAATGGACACCAGGAAGGTGGTCTGGTCGAAACGGACGGGCGCCCTGGTGAAGCAGGAGAAGCGCGGGGCGTTCGTCGCCGCGATGGACCGGGCGGTGGCGAGGGCGGTCTCCGACGCCGTCGCCGACATGGAGGGCTCGGCCGCGCTCAGGGAAGCGGCGGCCGGGAAGGGTGCAGCGAAGCCGTAGGGGGCGCCTGCCTCGGGATACGCGGCCCGGGGCCGGGGGTTCGCGCGATCACGCCACTGATCGGATCGAGAACTTCCCGTGGAGCGCCGGGCGGTTCGTCTTGAGCACGTGACAGATCTCCTCGGCGAGGTCGCGCGCGATCGCCTTGATCCGCTTCACCTCGTCGCGCTCAAGGCTCACGAGTTTGCTCTCCCGGTAATCCCTCACGAGCCCGGCGAGCTCGTTCCAGTCGTTCTTCTCCACTATCACGTCGATGATGCGCATCCGCTCCTTGTGGTCCTCGGGAAGCTCGGCGGCCTCCTCCCCCGCCGTAGCGAGCATCCTCTTCGCCTCCTCCCGGCTCACCGGGCTGCGGAGCACCCTCTCCGCGCCCTCGGCCCTGACCATCAGCTTGGTGCCGGAGAGCGCGGTTCGGGCCGAGCGGAGGATGTAGTAGGTGTCCCCCCCCGGGGCGTCCGCGGGCCTCGGGTGCGGGACGCCGACGACCTTCACGAGGCCGTGCCCCTTGTACACGATCGTATCGTCGATGTCGAACATGATCTCCTCCCCGGTGGCGGGCGGCGGGCCGAGCGGTTGACTACTATAGCACACGGGGGGCGGAACTAGGCCTTAAATCCGCCCCGGCGCACGGCGCACGGATCCATCGACGCGCGTTTCAACGTCTCGACAGTCTCCAACACGACGTGTCCGCCGTCGAGGGCGGCGCGCGACATCGCCGCGATGAGGCGGGCCCCGCTCCGCCTGTCGCGGGCGTGGACCATGGTGTACAGCCGGTAGGGCCACCCCCCGGCGGCGGGGCGCGCGTAGCAGTGGCTCACCGCGTCGAACGCCGCCAGCGCGCGGGCCGCCCCCGCCTCCCTTCCCGCGGGGACAATCCAGGCCACGAGCGCCCTGTAGCGGTAGCCGAGTTTCTCCCCGTCCAGCACCGCGCCGAACCGCCGCACCCGCCCGGAGGCGGCGAGCGTCTTGACCGCCCCGACCGTCCCCCGCGGGAACGGCCGCGGCGCCAGGTCGAGGTCGAATGGAATGAGCCGGGCGACAGCCGGGGGGACGCGCCCGCGGGCCCCCGGGATGCGCCGCCGCCCCCCGCCCGGCGCCGGACCGACCCCGAGATCGAATAGGAGGCCCAGCTTGAAGAGCCGCTCGGCCGGCAGCTCGAGCGCCCTCAGCGGCCGGATCCGCCGGACCAGGCGCCGGAGCGTTCTCCGGCGCTCCGCCCGCCCCGCGCTGGCGAGCGTGAACCAGATATTCATCGAGTGCCGCCTGAGGTAGTTGTGCGTAACCCCGTCGAGCTCGTTGATGGCCGCCGCGGCCCTCCGGACGCCGCCGGGGGGGACGGAGAACGCGACGAGGACGGTGTCGAGTCCGTGCGCGCGCGCGTCGTATGAAGGCCCGATCCTCCGGACGACGCCCCCGGCGCGGAGGCGGCGCAGGAGCCGCAGCACCCTTTCCTCGGGGAGGCTGAGCCGCCGGCCCAGTTCCGCGTACGGCCGCGCGCACACGGGGAAACGCCGCTGCGCCTCGTCGAGGAGG
>CALLYX010000073.1 GCA_937858775.1 uncultured bacterium
GCGCAGAGGTGGTCAAGATAGAGCAGCCGGGGAAGGGGGACGACACCCGGTCGTTCGGCCCCCCCTTCGACCGAGGGGAAAGCGCCTATTTCCTGAGCGTCAACCGCAACAAGAAGAGCGTCACGCTCGACCTGAAATCGGAGGAGGGGCGCGAGGCGATCCGGCGCCTCGTCGCCCGTTCGGACGTCCTCGTCGAGAACTTCCGCCCCGGAACGCTGGGCAAGCTCGGTCTCGACCACCCGTCAACCGCCCGGATCAACCCACGCCTCGTCTACGCATCCATCTCCGGTTTCGGGCAGACGGGCCCGTGGGCGGAGAAGCCGGGTTACGACCTCGCGATCCAAGGGATCGGCGGGGTCATGAGCCTGACGGGCGATCCCGCCGGGCCGCCGTTCAAGGTCGGCGTCTCGCAGGCGGATATCGTCGCCGGCCTGTACGCCGTGCAGGGGATCCTCCTGGCCCTCCTTGCGCGCGAGCGGACCGGGCGCGGACAGCACGTGGACGTGGCGATGCTCGACGGCCAGATCTCGCTCCTCGCCTATCAGGCCGGGATCTTCTTCATGACCGGCAAGCCGCCGTCGAGGATCGGGAACCGGCATCCCACCATCTCCCCGTATGAGACGTTCAAGGCGAGCGACCGCTACATCAACATCGCGATCGGCAACGACAGGCTCTGGAAGAAGTTCTGCGAGATCCTGGGCCTCGGGGAGATCTGCACCCACCAGGAGTACTCGACCAACCCCAAGAGGGTCGAGAACCGCGACGCCCTCTTCCCGGTCATCCAGGAGGTGATCCTGGAGAGGGACAGCGCGCACTGGCTGGACCTCTTCGAGAAGAACGGGATCCCCGCCGGGCCGATCATGTCGGTCAAGGAGGCGCTGGAGAACCCGCAGGCCGCCGCGCGCGGGATGGTGCTCACGATGCCCCACCCCGTATTGGGCACGATACGGCAGACCGGCATCCCGGCCCGGCTCTCCGAGACCCCCGGGGCGGCGGAGGCCCCCCCGCCCGCCCTAGGCG
>CALLYX010000074.1 GCA_937858775.1 uncultured bacterium
GGCGGGAAGGCCCGCGGCCCTCGCCGTCGTCGCGGCGACGAGGGATTCGTCGCCGAGGAAGGCCGGCGCGCGAATGCTCGTCTTCGGGGACGGATCGAGCGTAGGCACGGTCGGCGGGGGGGTCCTCGAGGCGCTGGTGATCGCGGAGGCGAGGAAGGCGCTCGCGGCGGGGACGCCCGCGAAGCTCGCCTACAGCCTCGACCCGGCTGATCCCGACAACATCAGAATGTGCTGCGGCGGGGAGGTCGAGATATTCGTAGACGTGATCCGCGGGCGCGCCCCGCTGCTCATCTTCGGGGGCGGGCACGTGGGCGAGGCGATCGCCAGGGTCGCCGGGATGGCCGGCATTCCGTATATCGTCGCCGACGACCGGAAGGGGTACGCGAACCGTGAGCGGTTTCCCGATGCGGCGGACGTCCGCTGCGGGCCGTATCCGGGGGCGGTCGCGAAGCTCCCCGTGGGGCCCGGGTCGTACATGGTGATCTGCACCCGCTCCCATGCCGACGACCTCCTCGTGCTGAGGGAGGCGCTGGCGACGCGCGCCTCCTACATAGGCCTCATCGCGAGCAGGGAAAAGGCGGAGAGGTTCCGGGCGGAGATCGAAAAAGAGCGGGCCGCGGCATGGGACGACCGCGTTTACAGCCCCATCGGGCTCGATCTCGGCGACAGCTCCCCCGGGCAGATCGCGGTGAGCGTGGTGGCGGAAATCGTAAAGCTCCAATCCGGCGGCACGGGGGCGCACAAGCGCCTCCCATGCGGCGTGGGAAAGGGCCGAGCGGCGCGGGCGCGCGGTTGAAAAGGGACGGCGGGTCCGCTATACTATGCCCGCATGCGAAAGACGGCGCGCGATGAAGGTCACGGTGTCCCTCTTCGGCGAGTATCGCAGGTACGCGCCCGAGCGCGAGTTCGAGATGGATCTCCCCGGCGGGGCCACGCCGCTTGCGATCGCTGAGCGGCTCGGCATCCCGCGCACCGCCTCCCTCTGGGCCCTTGTGGACGGCAGGCGCGCGCAGCTCGACGCGCCGCTTCGCGACGGTTGCGCGGTCTCCCTCTTCCAGCCGGTCGGCGGTTTGCCACATCAAGGCGGCGATCTCCGGCATCGGCTTGTCTTCGACGACGACCTCGCGGGGGTTCCTGTAGACGATGCTCTTCATGGTCTCGCTCCCGAAACGGATCAGAACTGGTTGACTTGATAGAGCGGCGCCTCGCCGCGCAGCACGCGGCGGACTTCCTCGGCCGCCTTGCGCTTGAGCTCCTGCGCCGCCTGGGCGTCGGCCATGAAGCGGGCCATCACCTCGGCGATGCGT
>CALLYX010000075.1 GCA_937858775.1 uncultured bacterium
CCCCCGGACCGTTTGCGGAAGAGGCCGACGACGTGAGTCTTCCCCAGCGGGGAACGCGCGAAATACCCCGCCTCTTCAAGATCCACGGCGGCGTAGAGCGCGCAGATGATGTTCCTGAATATCCTCTCCCGGATGATCGGCGGCTGCGGATCGACGGTTACCCTTGTTCCCCCGTACCTCTCCGCGGCCCGGTGGATCATGCCGAGCCATGGCCGCGCGAAGACGATCTTCTCCTCGGGGACGTTCCAGCGCAGGTGCACCTTTTCCCAGAAGAAGTGGGCCGTCTCTGAAAGGCATGTTCCCGTCTTCTTCAATGTCACGGGTTCAAAACCGTCGAAGGCCTTCCGCAGGTCCTCCGGCTCGTAGCCGATGCGCACGTGCCCCATCTTTCTTGTCCACTCCCACAGGTCCTTCTTCCCCTCCTCGTCCAGACCGTCATAGCCGTACGCGTGTTGGATGGAGGGCACGCTGACGTATATGAATCCGCCCTCGTTGAGGCACCCCGCCAGATTCCGCACAAGGGCCGCGTCTTCCTGCACGTGTTCGAGGACATCGGAGAGGATGATGAGGTCGTACGCCCCCCCCGGCCTTTCCCTCGAGACGTCGCTCCTGTAAAACGAGACGCGCCCGAACCCCTTCTCCCCGCGGACCCGGCCGCAATTCTCGACCGCCGCCGCGTCGGCGTCTGTCCCGGTTATCCGCATCCGCGGGCAGAGGAGGGATAGGAAAAATGCCTTTATCCCGCCCCAGCCGCACCCGGCGTCAAGCGCCGATGAGAGGGCGGGCGCGATCCCCTTTACCTGGAACCAGAACTCGATGAGCCGGAAGACCCCGGGGATATCCTTCGAGGCCTCCAGGTACTCCAGCAGGAGATCCATCGCCGCGCCGGGGATGTCGGGGAACGGCCTGTCGTTCATCGCGCCCTCCCCTGCGCCGCCCTTATCCATGGCCGCTCTTTTCATATCCGCCGGTGACCGGTTTTTGACGGTTTGCCCCGGCCCGCCCGCCGGGCATGGGCGCGCGGGGAGGGGGCGTTCATTCCCCCCGGCTGCGCCCGGAGAGGGCGTGGACGGCGTCGAGTATCTTTTCGGCGATCCCCGGGGAGAGGCTTCCCGTGCCGCAGGACGGCGTGAGGAGGCAGCGCCCCATGATCTCCCCCGCCCCGAGGCCGGTCTTGCCGGCGAGCGCCCCGATACGCTCGCCGAGCATGGAGGCGAGGCCGTCGACGGTCTCCCCCATGATCTTCTCAGACGTGGGGACGAGGCCGAGGGCGAGGATGCCGCCCGCCCCCAGAAACGATTTCAGCGCCTCCGGGTAGCAGGTCATTCCCGTGAAGTAGCCGTACGCGTCGAAGTTGATGACGTCGAGCCCCGCGCGCATCAGGAGGGACCAGTCGGTGTTGCCGCAGCAATGGATCCCGGCGAGGGCGCCCGCGTCGCGGATGGCCTGCGCCACCTCGCCGATCATGGAGAGGACCTGCCGCTCCGAGAGGCTCACGTAGGCGGAGCCGAAACTCGCGAGGTACGGCTCGTCCAGCCAGATCATCACGTCCGGGCAGACCTTCTTCATCTCCCGGACCTGCCACGCGGCCTTCATCGAGAGGGATTTCAGCACGGCCTCCATCAGTTCGTCGTGGTAGAGGATCGCGCGCTTCTCCTGGTCGGTGACCGTGAGGCCCATGCTCACCGGGCCGACGATCTGCCCCTTCACGCACGCGAGGCCCGGCGGCGGGGATGCGGCGAGGGAGTCGAGGAGGCGGTGGAAGCCGGGGGCGTAGTCGGGGCTGATCGCGAACGCGTCGAGGTCGCCGGCGATCACCTTCCCGTAGAACGCCTCTATCTCGGCCATCGTGTCGCCGGCGGTGTCGAAGTGGATCCTCCCCTTCTCCATGTCCACGACGAGGCACGGAAGCCCCTCGCTGTACTGGACGTACATGTTCTCGAGGAAGGAGCGGTTGGGGAGCTGGGGCCAGGCGGGGATCTCGGGGAAGGCCGCGAGGACGCGATCGACCGCCTCGCCCGCGTCCCTGTGCGGCATGCTGCCGACCGCCGTCGCGCGGCATCGTGGGGTGAAAGTCATGGCGCATCACCGCCTGGCCCGCCCGTCCTCCTCCGCGCCGGCATTATCGCGCGGCGGCCGGGAAGGGCTCGACCGATTTCCCGCCGGGGGCGTTCCGGGGGCCCGCGCGCCCCGGGCGCGGCGCGGTCAGGGCGCCTGCGCCTGGACGGCGGTCACCGCCGCGACCCCGACCACGTCGTCCGCGTCGCAGCCGCGGGAGATGTCGTTCACCGGCTTCGCGATCCCCTGGAGGATCGGGCCGTACGCCTCGGCCTTCGCGAGGCGCTGGACGAGCTTGTAGGCGATATTGCCGCTGTTGAGGTCCGGGAAGATCAGGACCCGCGCCATCCCCCGCACCGGGCTCCCCGCGGCCTTCCGCGCCGCGACCGCAGGGACGATCGCCGCGTCCACCTGGAGTTCGCCGTCGATGGCGATATCCCTGTTGTTGGGGAAGCGCCGGGCGATCTTGGACCTGGCGAGCTCGACCGCGTCGGTAACCTTCTTCGTGCCGGGCCCGGAGGCGGATCCCTTCGTGGAGTAGGAGAGGAACGCCACGACCGGCGGGATGCCGAAGTGGATCGCCGTCGCCGTGGTCTCGACCGCGATCTCCGCGAGCTGCTCGCTCGTGGGGTTCTCGATGACGCCGCAGTCGGCGAAGACGAAGACGTCCTTGCCGAGGACCATGAAGAAGAGGCTGGAGACGAGCGAGCACCCTTTCTTGCACTTGATGATCTGGAGCGCGGGCATGATCGTGTTCCGCGTGGAGTGCGTGGCCCCGCAGACGAGGCAGTCCGCCTCGCCCTTGTAGACCATCATGGTGCCGAAGTAGACCCAGGCGGCGATCGTCTCGCGGGCCTGTTCGAGGGTGACGCCCTTGTGCCGGCGCAGGTCGAAGAACGTCTTGGCGTACTCCTCGAGGCGCGGATCGCCGAGCGGGTTGACGACTTCGATCCCGTCGCCGCTCGCGCCGATGGACTTCAACTGGGCGGCGATGCGCTCCTTGACGCCCAGGATGATCGGGCGGGCGAGCCCCTTCCGCGCGATGATGCCGGCCGCCTTGACTATCCGCTCGTCGTGCCCCTCGGGGAGGACAAGCCTCTTAGGCTCCCTCCTCGCCCTGGTGAAAACCTCTTCCAGGAAGGCGCTTCTATCGGGCATAGGTGCGTTCCCCGGCGGGTCCGCTCGCGGCCGGATATACGGCGATGCCGGCAGTATATGGGAAGGCGGAATTAAATGCAACCGCATTTCGGACGATTTCCACCCCCCCTTCGCGGAACACTCCGCCGTTGCGCCCGCGGCCCGGCGGGTGTAGCATCAAGACGGGGGCGCGGCCGGAGCGGCGGCGGGAAAGGGGGGGGCGATGAAAAAGCGCGCGGTCTGCATCGGCATCGACGACTATCGCGGGGAGGGGAACGATCTCCGCGGCTGCGCGAACGACGCGCGCGCGTGGGCCGGCCTCCTCGCCGGGCGGTTCGGCTTCGCCCGGGGGCAGGTGCGGACGCTCATCGACCGGGAGGCGACGCGGCGCGGGATCCTCGACGCGCTGGCGGGCTACGGCCTGATGGTCGGCTTCTCGTTCGCGATGATCTGGGTGGGGATCCTGATGGGCAGCCTGCTCAAGACGCCGGAAGGGGTCCAGGGGTTCGCGTTCTCGGC
>CALLYX010000076.1 GCA_937858775.1 uncultured bacterium
ACCCGACGGAAACCGCTGTGCTCAAAGGCGATCCGCGGATGGCTGAGCTGTTGCGGCGGGCGGTGTGGGACCACGTAGGGACGGCTTCGGAGGCGCTCGTCGTCCCGCGCGGGGCGCGCAAGTGGCGGGTCGCGGCATACCTCGTGCAGGAGTTTCCCCGCGAGCGCCGCCGGGTCGCGGCCGAGGATGGCCGCGAAGGCGCGGTTGGCGAAAAGGATCCTGCCGTCGGCGGCGGTGCAGCGGCACACCCCGTCCCTCATCGACCTCGCGAAGCGGGTGAAGAGGTCTTTCGAGGGCATCTCTCCCCCCGGTTGCCCCCGGCGGGGCATACGGCGCGCGGCGCCCGCCGTCAGGCCCCCGGGGGCCCGCCGCCTTCCTGCCGCGCGCACGCGGCGCCGGCAATCACGGCGATGACCTCCCCGGGCGTTGGGGCCTCTAGGAGCGCGTCGCGGTGCCGGTCGCAGCGGCAGAGCCTCACGGTCTGCGCCAGGATATCGAGATACGCGCCATGTTGGGCGGGCGGGTGGATGAGGAGCCAGAGGAGATGCACCATCCGGCCGTCCGGGGCGTCCCAGGGGATCGCGCGCTCGCTCCTCCCGAAGATCACCTTGAGGCCGCGCACCGCATTCGTCACCGCGTGCGCGACGATCACGGATCTCCCGACCGCGCTGCAACGGCATCCCTCGGCGTCGTAGAGCGCCGACAGAACCTCCCCGTGCTCCCTCCCCCGGGCGGGCAACACCCTTTCCAGGAGTTCGCGGAGCGCCTCCCAGCGGTCTCGGGCCTTCATCCCGAGGATCACGTCAGCGGGGCCGATGCACTGGCGCAGTTCCATCTTGCCTCCGGCGCGCGGCATCATAATACCCGATCCGCGCCTATTCGTGAAGCCCCAACTGAAAAGGAATATCTTTTGAGTTCGCCCCCGCCCGGGTCCGTGTATCCGTCCCTTGAAAGTGCGGCGGGAAGTCGGGCGCGCCCGTCAATCGCCGTCCCGGGCCCGCCTTCGCGCCTTGACACCCCGGGGTGCCTTTACTACCATGGGGCGCGTTGCCTGCTCGGGCCTTTCCACCAAGGGGGCGTGCGAATGAAGAAGAGATTGCCGTGGGCCCTCGCGGCGCTCGTCGCCGCTTCGGCCGGCTGCAAGGGGATCTCCAGCGTGAAATACAGCCGATTCGACCGCGGGAGGAGGATCACCGCGGTCGCCGTCGTCGCCAACGACCAGACCGTGGCCGACCGGTACAAGATGTGGGCGTGGACGAAGCGGAAGCCGCGCGTCGTCCCCGAGGACAGGTTCGCCGAGAAGATCAGCGCCTCCCTAGCGTCGCGGACCGACGTCCCGGTCGTCCCCGAGGCGGCGGTCAAGGAGGCGCTCGATCGTCTGAACCTGAAAGGCAAGGCCGCGCTGACGCACGGGGATCTCCGCGAGATCGGCCGTCTGACGGGCGCCGACGCGATCCTGCAGGCCGAGGTCTCCTTCTACCTTCAAAACTACCTCTTCTGGAAGACGCTCGGCGTGGTCGAGATCACCATGATGATCAGGGGGCTCCCGGACGGCAACCTCCTTTGGGAGGCGAAGGGGCGGAACGTCGGCCTCTTCATGACGACCGACACGGCGCTGGAGAAGGTGCGCGACACTATGCTCGCACAGGCCGCCCGGAAGCTCGCTGCCGACGCCGGAATGAGCCGCTGAGCCGCCCCGGGCCCGACACGGGGCGAAGGACCGGCCGGTCCGGCCCGCGCCGCCCGGCGCCCTGGAACGGCGCTGAAGCCGCGGCGCCGTCGCGGGGGCATTCCCATGGGAAGCATGCGTTCTCTCAGGCGCGCCGCCGCCCTGGCGCTGGCCGCCGCCGCCCTCGCCGCCTGCGAGCGGAGACTCATCCGGAAGGAGGAGAAGCCGTTCATGACGTGGGCCGAGCAGAATTGGCGCACGCTCACCCCCAAGCAGAAGGCCGACTACTACGAGATGATAGACAGGCAGAAGGAGCGCGCGCGGAAGGAGCGGCAGAAGGAGTCCGCGCGGGAAAAACGGAGGTAACCGATCGGGGCGTGGCGCAGCTGGGAGCGCGTCTGGTTTGGGACCAGAAGGTCCCGGGTTCGAATCCCGGCGCCCCGACCATCCCCGCGGCCGTCCGCTGCGGCTGCCCGTTGGAACTCGGCCCGCGGCCCGGCGGCGGGGGCGGTCGCTTTTCCCGCCCCCCGCTTCCATAACGGCGCCTCGACTAAAGGGAGGTGTCAGCGATGAAGAGCGCGACCGGTTTCGCTTCCGCCGTTTCCCTTATCCTCCTCGCCTCCTGCGCCCGCCCGCCCGCGGCGAAGCCGGGTACGGCCGCCCCCGCCGCCGTCCCGGCCGCGATCGAGGGGACGTGGCGGGAGATCCGGAACGAAAATCAGCCCGTGACGGGCAAGACGTGGACGTTTGCGGGCAACCGGGTCTCCATCCGCGACCACGAGACCGCCTACACCGGCACATTTTCCACGGACGACACCCGCGATCCGAAGACGATCGATTTCGCGTTCGAGGGCTATCCGGCCAACCAGGGGATTTACCTGCTGACCGGCGCCCTCCTTACGCTCAAGGTCCGGAACACCGCCGCGGAGAGGGCGAAGAACTTCGGGATCGAGAACGGCTACACCCTGATCCTATGCGAGCGCGCGAAGGAGAATGCCGGGAAGCGGCCGGCTGCGGACGGGACGCCGCCCGCGCGCGGGGGCCGATAGAGGCCCGGCCGCCGCACCCGATCTACGTCGTCCATAAGCACGCGGCGCGCACCCTCCACTACGACCTGCGCCTCGAGTCGGGCGGCGTGCTCAAGTCATGGGCGCTGCCGAAGGGGCCCTCCACCGACCCCGCCCGCAAGCGCCTCGCCGTGCCGGTGGAGGACCACGACCTCGGCTACGCCCTCTTCGAGGGGGTGATCCCCGAGGGGCGGTACGGCGCGGGGGCGGTGCTGGTCTGGGACATGGGGACATACCGCCTCCCCGGCGGACAGGGCTCGCTCGACGAGGCCCTCGGGCGCGGCCTGGCGAGGGTGTGGATCGATGGGAGGAAGATAAGGGGCGGCTACTCCCTGGTCCGAGCGGGGAAAATCGGCTGGCTCCTGATAAAGGACGACGACGACGAGGCGGATCCCGGGCGCGACCCCGTAAAGGACGAGCCGGCCTCCGTTCTCAGCGGGTTGACGATCGAGCAGATCGCCGCGGGCGGCGGGCGCGCCTTGGAGTGACGCCGCCCGCGCGCGGCGGCGGACGGGGGATGGGAAGGGGTGCCCGCGTGTCTTCGATCTACCTGGATATCGAAACGACGAGCCTGGACCCGGGGGACGGGGAGCTGACCGTCCTCGGATTGTACGTCGAGGAGAAGAAGCTCCTGGTGCAGCTCCACGGGGAGAATCTGCACGCCGGCAACCTGCTCTGCCACGTCGGCCCGACGCACACCATCTACACGTACAACGGGGAACGGTTCGACCTGCCGTATATCCATGAGAAGCTGGGCGTGGACCTCTCACGGATCTGCCGGCACGTCGACCTGATGCACGCCTGCCACGCGCGGAACCTCCGCGGCGGGATGAAAAAGGTGGAGAGGCTCCTGGGGATACCGCGGAGGCTCGCGGAGGTGAACGGGCTCGTCGCTGTCGAGCTCTGGCGGCATTACCGCGACGCCGGGAACGTCGAGGCGCTCAGGACGCTGCTCGACTACAACGCGGAGGACGTCATGAACCTCCGTGCGATGCGCCTCGCGCTCGGGGTGTGACGACCGGGCCGCGGCGCCATCATCCGTCCACCGGCCCGGGCCGGTCGCCGCCCCCGCGGACGGCCGAGCGCATCTCCCCGATCACCCTCCGGGCCGCCTCGCGGAGCCCCACCCCCCTCACCAACGCGCCCGCGGCCGTCCGGTGCCCCCCGCCCCCTATCCTCTGGGCGGCCGCGCCCACGTCCACGCCGGCCTTCGAACGCATCCAGACCTCGACCCCCGACCTCTCCTCGTGGAGCATCGCGACCGCCTGCACCCGTTTCATGCTCAGGAGCTGGTGAAGCGCCTCCGAGGCGAGGTCCCTCTGGGCGTACGTGAGGCGCCCGCTTCCGGGCATCGAGAACCACGCGATCGCCCCGCCGTCCTCGTAGGCGACCCTCCCGAGGAGGCCGGCCATGTCGTCGAGCCAGGTGTCCGGCCGAAGGTAGTAGAGCTTCTCCTGGAGGGCCTCTGTGTCGACGCCGCCCTTGACGAGCTCGGCGAGGACGCGCAGCATGTTCCCCGCGGGGTCGATATACTTCAGGCCGATCGTGTCGGTGCATATGCCCACATACAGGGCCTCCGCGACGGCCCCGCTGACCGGCGCGCCGAGGGCCCTTATCACCTCGTAGGCCAGCTCAGACGCCCCCCCCGCGTCGAACCGGACGTAGTTGACGTCGCCGAAGAACGCGTTGTCGCGGTGGTGGTCGATATTGATCGTCAGCGCGCCCCCGCGCCCCGCCATCCCCGAGAGGTCGCCGAGGCGGTGGTAGTCGCACGAGTCGGTGACCACGATCACCTCGGCCTCGTCCACGGCGCGCTCGCTCTCCCCCGGCCTGTAGGGCGACAGCGCGCCGTCTCGGTTCAGGAACTCGAGCGCGGGAGGGATTGCGTCCAGGCGGAGCGAAACGACCTGTTTCCCGAGGGCGCGGAGCGCGAGGGTCACGGCGATCTGGGAGCCGATGGCGTCGCCGTCCGGCTCCTCGTGCGAAAAAACGGCGAAGCGGCGGTGCGCCCCCACCGCCCCCCGTATCTCCCGGAGGAGGGACTCCCTCGCTTCGCCCCGTGCCTCTCGCATGCGGAATTCCCCGGGCCGGACGGATCCTCGAACGCCCGCCCCCCCGCCCCCGCGATCACTCCTTCGGGTATCCGACCGGCTGCGACAGGATGACCTTCTGGCCGGGACGGAGCCCCATGATCCTCTCGAGCCTCGGCTTGTCAATCCAGCCCAGCACCACGGTGGCGAGCCCCTCGGATGCGCAGAACAGATAGACGTTTTGGCTGATGAATCCCGCGTCGGCCGAGCAGTAGAAATCGCGCGCTTCGGGCGGGACGCCGGCCGCCTTCCCGTGGTCCGCCACGTACACGAGCACGACCGGCGCCGTCTTCACGAACGCCTGCCCCCCCGCCGCGGCGCGGATGTCCCCGGCGAGGACCGGGTCAAGGCGGTGGGCGGGCGCGTCGTAACGATAGAGGCCGTCGGCGGTGGCGGCGTAGAGATCTATCTCCCGCCAGTCCTTCGCGGACGGCGCGGTGCGCCTCCCCGAGTCGGGGCGGTTCACGCCGCAGGCGGCCCAGAGAAGGTTCGAGAGCGTCTGCGGCGGGATCCCCTTGGCGGCGAACGAGCGCGTGGACTTCCGGAGGGAGAGCGCCCGCATGAGCGGCCTGCCGCCGTCCTTCTGAGGGGCGGGCAGGGGGAACTGGGGGGGACCGCCGGCCGCCGCGGCGGCGCATATGGCCAGCAACGCGCAAACACCGGCCGCCGTCCTTCTCATCCGACGCCCCCCGGTTCCGCGGCGCGACAAGGGCCCGCGCAATATCCGCGCATTGTATCCCGTATCCGCCCTCCCGTCCAGCGTCGAGCGGCGCCGGGGCCCGGCGCCGGGCGCGCGCGCGGCCCGGATCTTCCGCAGGGGCGCACGCGCCCATATCGCCCCGCTGCCCCGTTATGCTACGATGATTTCCGCGCGCCCGTCGCGCGCTTCCCGGGGGATCGCATGCCGCACAGGAAAACGCATCCGCCCCGCCCGCGGTTCGAGGTCTCGCTCTTCGAGGCGTTCGCGGGCCCGAACCGCATCTTCGTCGAGGGGGCCCGCCCCGAGATGGAGACCGGCGCCCCCCCCATCCTCTTCGTAGGCGGGGCCTTCGACGGGAGCTGGATATGCCGGCAGCAACTCGACTACTGGGCCTCGAGCGGGAGGACCGCCTACGCCCTCAACCTGCGCGGCTACTACCGGAGCCGCTCCGGCGGGATCGCCCGCCTCTCGTACCTGGACTACCTCGACGACATTCTGGCCGTCCGCAGGCGTTTCCGCCTGGAGGACGCGGTCTACGCCGGCTACAGCATGGGGGGGCTCCTCGTCCAGAAGATCGCGGAACTCCACGGGGCGCGCGCCCTCGTGCTGTATGACAGCGACTGGCCCAGGGGCGTGGCGCGCGCGCTCGGAGAGGCCTCCCCCGCCCCCGTCGCCCCCCCGCCGGTCATGAACTTCTGGCCGTCCCGGGCGGTCGTGGAGGAGATGATGGGAAGGCCGGTGTCGGGGCGCGAGTTCGAGGAGATCCTCGCCCTTTTCAAGCAGTCGTATCTCTCCGGGAGGGCGTACAGGGAGCTGCTGATCGAACGGATCGAGATCGACGCCTCCAGGGTGACCTGCCCGGTGCTCGCGGTGTCGGTCTCGGCCCGCGACCGGGCGCAGGCGGCGCTCGCGCGTTACTACGGGGCGTCGCGCCTCATCTTCGAGGGCTGCTCGCACGGCGGCATTCTCATCGGCCGCTTTCACGCCCCCGTCACCCGCGCGGTGACGGAGTGGCTGGACGCGGGGTGCCCGCGCGGCGTCGCGCGCACCCTCCGTTTCAAGCAGGCCGCGGCGCGGAAGGCGCGGGGGGGCAAGATGAGGCTTCACTACTACACCGGCTGGGCGGATCCGAGGGTGCATATCTGCGGGCGCAGGGGCGAGGAGCTGGCGCGGCTCCCGATGCGGCGGCCGAGGAGGGGCCGGCTCCACGGCGAGGGCCTCTTCACGGCGACCCTGCCGTTCGCCCCGGGGGACCGGCTCTACATCTCGTGCAGGGGACGCGAGGACCGCCCGGCCGGGCGCGGATTCTACGACCCCCTCGGGAAGGAGCTCTTCCTGGCGGACGGCGAGTTCTTCCCCTCCCCGCCCCCGCCGTTCCGCCTGCCGCCCGCCTACGCGAGCCGGGATGTCTACAGCCGGGGCCTCTCCCACCATTTCAGGGTGAATATCATGCTCCCGCGCGACTACGGCTGCGGGAGGCGCGGACCCTATCCGGTCGCCGTTTTGAACGACGGGCAGAACCAGTGGAAGAACCAGGGGGCGCACGGCGGCTGGCACACCGACGCCATCGCCTGCGACTCCGCCCGGCGGGGGCGCTGCCGCGACATCGTCCTGGTCTCCGTCTTCTCCCACCCGCGGAGGGACTCGGCGTACCTCCCGCCCCCTCTCGGCCGGGCCGACCTGTACGTGGATTTCCTGGCCGACACGCTCCTCCCGGCGCTCCGGAGGGAGATCCGCATCTCGGGGGACCCGCCCGAGACCGGGATCATCGGCGCATCATACGGCGCCAACTGCGCGCTCTACGCCGGGATGCGCCGCCCGGACACGTTCGGCCTCGTGGGGAGCCTCTCCTTCGCCCACGTCCCCGACGACCCGGTGCGGCGCTCGATGCGCGCCGCGGGGACGCTTCCGATCAGCCGTCTCTACGCCGATTGCGGCACCCGCTGGGCATACGACCAGCCCCACCGCGACGACCACACCGGGACCACGCGCGAGATCATCTCCATCGCCGCGGGGAAGGGGAAGACGCCCGGGGTGGACCTCCTCGGCATCGTGGCCGAGGGTCACTACCATACGGAGGTCTTCTGGCGCAAGCGCATCGGCCGCTGCCTGGAGTTCCTCTATCCGCTGGAATGAGCGCGCCCGTCCGCGGGCCCACGATCCGCATGCGCGTTCCCGTTCGGGCCCCCGCGCGCGGTGGACACCCCTTCCCATATCTTGGTATACTTCGGCGGAATTTGCGGGGTGGCGCCTCGGACCGGGCGTTCAGGGGCGGCCCCCGAAAGGAGGGCTCGATGGCCCATTTGCGGGAGAAGGACAAGGTGCAGTGGCGGGCCGGCGACACCCCGTCGAGATCGCGCGTGAGAACGGGGGTCATCAAGATGGTGTGCGCCGGCGGGATCTGCCTCGTCAGCACCAAGGTCGACGGCGTGACCGTAATCGAGGAGATCAGGATGGCGCGGCTGAGGCCCCTTGAGGCCCCCGAGGCCGCGCCGAAGAAACGGGCCGGGAAGCGCGCTGCGAAAAAGGGCCGCGGGAAGGCGAAGAAGGCCCCCCGCGGGAAGCCGGGAAAGAAGGCCTCCTGACCTGAACGCCGCTGCGGCGCGATGCCCCCCGGCCCCCGTACCGGCCCGGGGGGCATCCCCTTGCCGGGGGAAAACCCTATGGCGCGCCTCCTCGAAAGCCTCGCCGCCCTCAAAAAGACGATCGCGGCGCGCGGGTGGTTCCGCGACGTGCGCCTTGCCTACCAGGGGTTCGGGCCGCTCGGCGCCCACATGTTCGCCCACTTCCTCCCCGTCTCGCACATCGTGGCGGAGTACTACGGCGAGGAGGTCAGGAC
>CALLYX010000077.1 GCA_937858775.1 uncultured bacterium
CGCTCGGGTCCGCGGGGGAGTACGACGACGCCGTGGAGGACCTGCACGCGATCCGCGGGCTCGCGCGCCGCGAGCCCGTGCTCGTCTACTCCGAGGATTGGAGCCGTGGAACAGGCGGCTGGAGCACAGGCCAGTCGTACGCGGCCGGGAGGGCGCCGGTGCGCGTCTTCATCGGGCATGAGCAGGCGATGTGGGGGATGTACTTCTGGGGCGGGAACGGCTGGGCCATACGCGGCCGCACCATCCCCGACATCCCGGTCAAGATCAGCGTCTTCGCCTACATGCTCGGGGCGAACCGGAACGGCCTCTCCATGAACGTACGCACAAGCGGCGGGACGAACATCTACAAGTACGGATTCTGCGCGGGGGTGATCGGCGCCAACAAGCAGCCCCCCACGTGGACCTACCGCGACACCGACCTCGGCTACCGCCTCGAGACGCCGTACGAGCTCTGGTCCGTCTGGATACCGCACACGGGGAGGTTCGCGCTCGGCCTGAAGAATCTCGCCACGGGCGAGGAGCGGGTGAGCCGCTACCTGTGGGGGTGCAGGTCCAGCGCCAACCCCGGCTGCCTGGATCTCGACCAGGAGGGGGGGACCGGGCCCGGGCTGGTGGCGAAGGTCGCGGTCTACGCACTTCTGTAGCGGCGGGAATGAAGGCCGCGCGAGGGGGGGCGTACGCCCCCCCTTTCCGCGCCCCTACCTGATCAGCCGCTTCCGCATCCCGCGCATCGACGCGATGCACAGGACGATCCCCGGCACGACGATGGCGGCGGCGCCTGCGTACGGGTGGGGCGGCCGCTTTCCCGCGAGGGCGGCGCGGGCGAGCTCGACGGCGTGCAGGAGCGGGGAGAAGTTCGCCGCCCCCCGGAGCCACGCGGGGAAACGGTCGAGGGGGAAGAAGACCCCCGAGAAGAAGAAGATCGGGGTGATCCCCAGCTCGAAGTAGTAGCTGAAGAAGTCGAAGTTGGGGCTCTTCGTCGTCACCAGCATCCCGAGGCCCGCGAAGAGAAATCCTACCGCGAACGCGAGCGGAAGGACGAGGAGCGACCACCAGGAACGCGCCAGGCCGAACGCAGCCACCACGGCGAAGATGACCGCCCCGCTGAAGAGCGCCTTGCTCGCCCCCCACGCGATATCGCCGAGCACCACGTCCTCGATATTCACGGGCGTCGCGATGACGGCGTCGTACGTCTTCAGGTGGACCATCTTGAGGAACGTCATGTATGTGCATTCGTAGCTGGCCGCGAACATCGCCGAAGATACGATGATCCCCGGGGCAAGGAATTGGACGTACGGAACCCCCCGGAGCGACCCCATGTAGCTCCCAAGGCCGAAGCCCATCCCGACCAGGTATAGGATGGGATCCCCGAGATTCCCGATCAGGTTGACATAGAAATATTTGAGGAAGGCGTCGAAGTTCCTCCGCCACACCCTCCAGAACCGCACGCTGGGCCTACTCAACGAGATCCCTCCCCGTCAGCTTCAGAAAGACATCCTCCAGCATCGCCGATCTGCGGCGGACGTCCCGGTAGCCGCCCTCCATGAGCGCGGAGACGGCGCGCGGGCAATCCCGGCAGTAGAGATACCATTTAGTGCCCGTCTTCTCGATCCTTACCGGGAATCCGGCGAGGGCGGCCTCCACCGCGGCGCGGCCGGACGCGTCCGGAACGATCTCGATCACCTCCTCGCCGATCTGGTCCCGGATGAGGTCTGCGGGTGCGCCGGTGACGAGTATCCTCCCCCGGTCCATGATCGCCACGCGGTCGCACAGCTCGGCGGCCTCCTCCATGTAGTGCGTCGTGATGAGGAGGGTGACGTTCCTCCGCTTGAGCTCGCGGAGGCGGTCCCAGAGGAGATGGCGCGCCTGGGGGTCGAGGCCCACCGTCGGCTCGTCGAGAACCATGAGGCGCGGGTCGTTGATCAACCCGCGCGCGATGAGCAGGCGCCGCACCATCCCGGAGGAAAGGGTGTCTATCTCCGCCTTCCGCCTCTCGGACAACTGGACGAAGTCGAGGAGCTCCTCCGCCCGCTTCTCGGCGCGCGCCCTCGGAATGCCGTGGTAGCGCGCGTCGCGGAGGAAGGCTTGGATGTTCGGTGGGTCCGCGGGCCATGGCGGCCCCTCGCCGCGGAGCAGCGCGCAGAGGAGGGGTTGGGTGGGGGCGGGCATCGGTGGGCCGATGGGTCGGAGGCGGACGCGGCAACCAATAGGATCAGACCCGGATGAAGCCCGGATCTGACCCCATTGGTTCGCGATTATCGCGCGGGCTCGTCCGAAGGGCCGATGG
>CALLYX010000078.1 GCA_937858775.1 uncultured bacterium
CCCCCCAGCCGCTCCGCCGGTAGGTCGTGCTCGACCAGCAGCCGGTCGACTCGGGCCGGGAACGCGCTGTCCATCAGGTCGCTCGGTGACAGGTTGACCGACATCGTGAGCGGGAAGCCGGCCCGAGCGAGCGAGGTGGCCGCCACCAGCGCCCGGCGGAGCACGAACCGGGTGAGCTCGGGCATCAGGTTCGTCTGCTCGGCGAGTGCGAGGAACTCGTCGGGGGCGATGGCGCCGACCATTGGCGCTTGGTGGCTGGACAGGCCGCCGATCGGGCCACCCTGGCCGACCTGGAGTTCTCCTGGCGAGCCGTGCGCGCCGTGAAGTCCAACGCCATCCTGCTCGCCCGCCACGGCGCTGCGGTCGGCGTGGGCATGGGCCAGGTGAACCGGGTCGACTCGGCGAGGCTCGCCGTCGAGCGGGCGGGCGGGGGCGGGGTTGAGTATGACTCTCACCCCCGCCGTGCGGGCGATCCCCGCGGCGCGGGCGACCGTCTCCACGGGGATTTCAAGTTGCATCAACAGGATCCCCGCCGACCGTATGCACTCCCCGGCGGCGTCCACGTCCCCCGCGCACAGCCTGGCGTTGGCCCCCGGCGCCACCGCGATGCAATTCTCGCCGAGGCGGTCCACGAAAATCAACGCGACGCCCGAGGGGGCCCCCGGGTCAACCCTCACGTGGCTCACGTCGATCCCGTCCATCCTCATCCCGGCGACCGCCCGCGAGCCGAAGATATCGTCTCCCACGCGCGCGATCATCGCGACCCTTCCGCCCGCGCGGGCGGCGGCGACGGCCTGGTTGGCGCCCTTCCCACCGGGGGCCGTGGAAAAGACGCCCCCCAGCACCGTTTCGCCCGGCAGGGGCAGGCGCTCGACCTTCACGATCATGTCCGTGTTGGAGCTCCCCAACACCGCGATCTTCACCTTCCCCCCCTGCGCCTTCTGCGCGGCGCCGAAACGCTACAGCACCCTCGCGGCGACGATCGTTCCCAGGCCGATGACGAAGCAGGCGATCATGGCGGCGAGGAGCCGGTTCGTGCCCTCCGGCGCGCCCCTGAACTCCCTCCAGACGAACACCCCCCAGAACGCGGCGACCATCGTGGCCCCCTGCCCCAGCCCGTACGAAATGGCGGGCCCGGCCGCCCCGGCCGCGATGATGCTGAACACCATGCCGAGACCCCAGATCGCGCCGCCGAGGACCCCGATCAGGTGGAGCCGTGCGCTCCCTTTTCGGAAATAGTCCGCCGGAGAGACCGGCTCGCCGCTGATCGGCTTCAGCATGATCGCCGTGACGAAGGGGATGCTGGAGAGAAGCACCCCCGCAGAGAAGACCGCCACCGCCGTGTATGGGGTCAGGAGCCCGGCCGCGGGCCGCGAGAAGTCGGCCGCCATGGAATCGGCCACGAACCTGTAGAAGAAACCCATCGAAACGCCGGCGACGAAAGAAAGCGCCAGCCCCTTCGAAACGCCCCTCCGCCCGCCCCCCTGCGTCCGCCCGTACGCGACCGCGTCGAGGATGATCGCCGCGATGACCAGGGCGACCCCGACCGCCAGAAGCGCCGGATTCCCCTCGGGCCTGGCGATATAGTTGACGAAAACGCCTTGGGCCAGCGCGATCCCGATCCCCACGGGGAAAGCGACCGCCATCCCGGCGGCGTCGATTGCCGCGACCAGCACGATATTCGCGAAGTTGAATACCACACCGCCCAGGAACGCAAGGCCCAGGGCCGAGCCGCCCGCCTGCTGCAGGTCCTCCACAAACCCCCTCCCCTCCGCCCCGACGCTCCCCAGCGTCAACGCGAAGAGAAGCGCGCAGAGCGCGACGCCGATGGAGTAATCCCAGTAGAACAACTGGAAACGCCACTCCCGCCCGGCGAGTTTCTGCGTGTTGGCCCATGACCCCCAGCAGAGCATCGTGACGACGCACATCGCCACGGCGACGGAATACGAATGGACGACGATCATGCTATACCCCTCCAGCCGCGCTTTTGGCTCGAACCGCGATCCCCTGAATTCCGCGGCCGCGCGGACCCTCGCGCGCCAAAGGCGCGGGAGCCGTGATCTGTTCCGTGGTGTTCGGGGCGCGGCGCGCGTACCGCAGGATCAGAACACGCACGCCAGCGCGACGCCGCCGAAGAACTCGTCGTCGCCGCTCCACTCCTTCGTCCGCCGGTCGAGATGCCGGGCGTCGATGGCGTAGCGGATGAACGGCTCCACGACGATCTTCGATTCCCCGAAGAAGCCCCAGGCGCACCGGTCCAGCGCGCACCACTTCCCCAGGTCGCAGATGAGGGGAAGGGCGAGGCCGAACTCGGTGTCCTGGATGCCGTCCTTGAGGCCCGGGAGGACGTTTACGCGGTCGATGATCCACATCGTCGAGTCGAACTTCAGGCACCGGAGGACGCCGAACGTCCTCTCCGGCACGGCATCGGGGAACGGGATCGCCAGGTTGAACTCGACGTTGTGCCACCACCAGTTGTTCGGGTAGCCGTGAAAGCCGAACCTGTCGTTCGTAGGGGCGAACGACTTGCTGGAGAAGCCGCTGTAGGCGCCGTAGTGGACGGCGAGCGGTATCTCGGTTATCGGTTTTTCGTAGCCCGAGACGGGAATCGGCTTTATCAAGGGAAGGGCGTTGAAACCGGCCCGGATGAAGAGCTCCTCGAAGTCCCTGTCGTGGTCGCCGAACGGCGGAAGGCCGTAGTGCTCGTAGCCGATATCGAGGTCGATGTACCTGTAGAACCGGTTCTCGAGGGCCGCCGAGACCTTGTACCGGTCGAGGTCCTCGTTCCCGGATTTCAGGCCGTCGGCCAGCGCCGCCATCGCGTGAAGCCTGATCTCCCAGGCGTCCCTCCTCTCCCGCTCGTCGTACGGGGTGAGGTCGATTTTCACGTCGCCGCCGAGGAGATAGGCGGGGTCGTGCCCGAACCAGTTGATCCCCCGCCAGAGGTCGCGGGAGGTGAAGATATTGGCCACCGAGAGGGACGTGCGGTTCTTCGCGGCGCGAGCCCACCCCTCAAGCGCGCCTGGCGCGGGCGCGCCGGCGTCCCGGGCCGCTGCGCCCCCCTCTAATCCTGCGGCGTTCCCCACGGCCCCTTCGCCGCGCGGCGCCTCGTCGCGCGGGGCGGCGGCCGAGGGGAGGATGATCGCCGCCGCCAGGAGAGGCGCAGCGGCCGATACCATTCTCATGCGCATCCCCCCTCCGTTCAGAGACTCATGAGTCGCCTTATCTCGAGGGCGAGCATCAGGCGCGAGATCCCCCAGAAGAGGACGTACCACGCGATGAGGATCGGGAGGATCAGGGGGTTGGTGATGACGAGGATGGCGACGATGATGTCTATAATGCCGAGGAGCGTGAGGAAGAAACTCCCGCGACCCGGGCGGAACGACCCTATGATCCCCCCCGCCCCGGAGACAAGCAGGAAGGCGGAGACGACCAGCCAGACTATCCCCACGCCGAGCCCCCAGATCAGGACCACGGCCAGCGCCCCCAGCAGCAGGCAGGCGATCCCGGTCATGGCGCAGCGTACCCGGAAGTAGACCGCCGCCTCGCTGACAGCCCAGCAGAGGCTCTACCGGGCTGAACTCAGCCAATTGCAGCCCCAGATCCTGGCCGCTCAGGCCGCCGTGACCCGTGCCACTTCCAATCTTGCCGCGGTGACCGCTCAGCTCGGGGAATACCGGAACGCCCGCG
>CALLYX010000079.1 GCA_937858775.1 uncultured bacterium
GCTCGATACCGCTACCACACCGTGCAGAGCAGCTCCCCGCCGATTCCTTCCTTGCGCGCCTGCGCGTCCGTCATGACCCCCTTCGGGGTCGTGAGAATCGCGATCCCGAGCCCGCCGAGCGTGCGCGGGATCTCCTTCTTGCCCACGTACCTCCGGCTCCCGGGGGTGCTCACCCGCCTGAGGCCCCGGATCACCCTCTCCCCGCCGGCGGCGTACTTCAGGAACACCCTCACGAACCCCTGCGGGGACGCCTCGACTATCTTGAAATCCTCGATGAACCCCTCGCCCTTCAGGAGTCTTATCATCTCCAGCTTGAGTTTCGACGCCGGGATATCCGCGTACTCGTTGCGCGCCTTGTTGGCGTTGCGGATCCTGGTCAGCATATCGGCGATCGGATCGGTCATCGTCATGTCGTCATCCCTTTATCTTTCGTTACGCCGCGCCGGGGGCGGCGGCCGGGGCTCACCAGCTGGCCTTCACCACGCCCGGGATATCCCCGCGCGCCGCGAGCTGGCGGAAACAGATCCTGCACATCTGGAACTTCCGCAGATAGCCCCGCGAACGGCCGCACCTCTTGCAGCGGAAATAGGCGCGGACCCCGAACTTCGGCGGCCTCGACGCCTTCACCCTCAAACAGGTCTTTGCCATATTCCCCTCGTCTTATCTCTGGGCGAAGGGCATCCCGAACAGCGTCAGGAGCGCCTTCGCCTCCTCGTCCGTCTTCGCGCTGGTGACTATCACGATATCCATCCCCTGGGGCCGCTTGATCTTGTCCAGATCGAGCTCGGGAAAGATGGACTGCTCGGCGAAGCCCAGCCCGTAATTCCCGCGGCCGTCGAACGACTTGAGCGGCACGCCGCGGAAGTCCCTGATGCGCGGCAGGGCCACGCTCACGAGCCGGTCGAGGAACTCGTACATCATGGCGCCGCGGAGCGTCACCTTGCATCCGATCTTGGCCCCCGCGCGCAGCTTGAAGTTCGATATGCTCTTCGACGATTGCGTCATGGCCGGCCTCTGCCCGGTGATGATGGCGAGGTCCGCCGCCGCGTCCTCCAGTATCTTGGAATCCTGGGCCGCCTCTCCCACCCCCATATTGACGACGATCTTCACCAGGCGGGGGGCCTGCAGCCTGTTCGCGTACCCGAACCGCCTGACCATCTCGGGGACGATCTCCTTCTTGTATCTGTCGCGCAGCCTTGCCATATCCACCTTCCGCTCGATCTGAACCGTTTGAACCGCCGGAGCCCGGCCCTTACGACTTTCCAACCACCTCTCCGCACTTCCTGCACGCGCGCACCTTGCTCCCGTCCGCCAGGGCCTTGGACGCCACCCGCACCCCGCGCTGGCACTTGGCGCAGAAGGGCATGATGTTCGAGAGGTGGATCGACCTCTCCTTCTGGACGATGCCGCCCTTCGGATTCTTCTGCGTCGGGCGCAGATGCCGCTTCGAGAGGTTGAACCCCTCGACGACCGCCCTTCCCGCGCCCGGAAAGACCTTGAGCACCGTGCCCGTCTTCCGGGCGAAGCGTTCCTTCCCGGCGACCGCAATGACCGTGTCGCCCTTCCGTATCCTCGTCTTCATCGCCTTCGTGTCGCTCCGTGTGTGGGCGCCGGCCCCCTCAGATGACCTCGGGGGCCAGCGAGATGATCTTCATGAAGTTCCTGTCCCGCAGCTCCCTCGCGACCGGCCCGAATATCCTGGTCCCCTTAGGGTTGTTCTGCTGGTCGATGATCACCACCGCGTTCCGGTCGAAGCGCAGGAGCGACCCGTCATCGCGCCTTATGGGGTGCCGCGTCCGGACCACCACCCCGCGGACGACCTCGCCCTTCTTGATGATCCCGTCGGGGGCGGCCTCCTTGACCGAGGCGATGATCACGTCCCCGACGGGATCATCAAGAAGGGCGAGGTCGTCCGCGGGG
>CALLYX010000080.1 GCA_937858775.1 uncultured bacterium
TTGCTGCGGACCGTGGCCACCAGGCTGCGCAGGTGGGCCTTCTCGCACTGTTCGGCCACCGCCTTGAGAGCCTCTTCGATAGTCAACCCAGCGCCCACCAGGGTCGCCAGCTGGCGGGTGATAAGGGCCAGTTCCGAGGTGGAGGCGCCACGGCGAAACAGCACGAAGCGATTGGCCTCGCGCTTCGCCTTCTCGGTGGTCTCGTTCACCTCGAGGGGGGTCAACCCCTGCTCGCGTAGAAGCTGACGCACCTGACGGGCAGAATCCCCCTCCAGCACGCCGCTCCCCGAGGGGCAGCAGACAATCTCCCGGTGGGACGACCCCCCGGCGCCCCCCGCCCCCGCCGCGCAGCGGATCACTTCCGCGACCTCGTAACTGATCCGCCCCCTCGCCGTGTTTTCAAAGAAGATGATCTCCCTGTTACCCCCCCGTATACGCTCGATCAGCGGCTGCGGGCGCCCCGCCTCGCCGTCGAGCCAGCGCGCCCCGGCCATGGACCGAACAGCCCCCGGCTGAAGAAGGGCGCGTCCATCCGCCTCCCCGCTCACCCGTCCGAGCTCCCGCACGGCGGCTGCAAAGGAAACGCGCCGGGCGCTGAGGCGCACGCGGCCGTCGAGCCATCTCCCGTACCCATCCAGCGCGTCGAGAAGCCTCGCCCCCTCGAGGTCGTCGGCGAGCGCCCCGCCCCCAGCCTCTTCCTCCCCCGCGGCCTCCCGCGCCGCGGCCGCCTCGGCCCACCATCCCATCCCCTCGTACGCCTCCGCGAGCGGGATCAAGGCGCCGCTCCCCGCGCCGTCCGAAACGACAAGCGCCCTCTCCTCCGCGAGCCGCCATGACGGAAGCAGGCGGTTGCCGGCGCTGGAGAGTTGCGTCCCGAAGAGCGACCGCCACAGGGAAACCGCCCGGGCGTGCATCCCCGACTCCGCGCACAAGCGCCGCAGATCGGCAGCGAAGAGGAACGGGAGCGGCCATTGGCGCGCCGCCTTTTCATACCAGGCGACCGCCCCCGCCCCGCCGCCCGCGCGGGCCAGGAACCACCCCCTCCATGCCCCGAGCAGCGGGCTCTCCGGAAAGCGCTCCACCGCCTCGGCGCTGATCGCCGCCCCATCCGCGTCACGGCCGAGGATCCGGCACTCGCCGAGCGCCGCCGCGAAGACCTCCTCCGGGGCGTCGGCGTCAGTGCACAACGCGCGGTATCGATCGAGGGCTTCCTCGCGCCTCCCGGCGATCGAATCGAGCATCGCGCGAGCCGCTGCCGCCTGCATTGAGGAGGGAGACAGCGCGAGGGCCGCGTCGATCTCCTCCCCCGCCCCCGCCGGGTCCCCACGCCTGAGGCGGACCATCGCGAGGCCGTAATGCCCCCACGGGGAGCATGGGTCAAGGGCGATCGATCGGCGGAACTCCCGTCCCTGATGCGACGGGTCGTCCAGGAGACGCCCCCAGAGATACGCCGCCGCTGCGTCCAGCGGGGCGCGGCGCCGGGCCTCGCCGTACTCCCTGACGAGCTCCTCCTGGCGCCCCAGGTCGAGCATAAGGTTCTGGTATTCCCTGTGCGCCCGCAGGTCGCGGGGCGAGAACAGGGCCGCCGCGCGGAACTCCTCCGCCGCCTCGACATATCGGCGCGAGGCCTTGAGCGCCAGCCCGCGCCGATACCGCGCGGCAGCCGCATCCGGGGCGGGGACAGGCACGGGCGCCGCGAACGCGACGTCCGGTCCGGCATGGAGCGCGTATGCGCATTGAAACGCGAACGCGATGGCGATCCTTCTCATCCGGACATAGTATATAACGGCCCTCGGCCCGGCCGATCCCCTATTTGCCGCGCCGGCGGCCGTTTGGTATATTAGCCGCCGTCCCCGCACGACCGGGAAAAGGAAACGCCGGAATGAGGTACAAGGCAGGAATATCCGCGCTCGCCATCTCGGCGGCCCTCCCGTGCGCCGCCGCGATGGCAATGGGCCAAAGGCCCGCCGCGCCGTCTCCAACCCAGCCCGCGGCCGCCGCGCCATCCCCCCCCGTCATGCAGGCGACGCATCCCCCCGCCGCGCTGCCGCCCGGCGAAGCCCCACCCGCCCGATCGTCCCCTTCGCACGCCGCCCCCCAGCCGAAGATCGTCTTCAAGGAAACGAGGTACGGAATCGGGGAAGTCGTGGGGGCTGAGAAGATAGAGCACGTCTTCGAGTTCCGCAACGAAGGGGCGGGTGAGCTGCGCGTGGACAAGGTCTCCACGACGTGCGCCTGCACCGCCGCGCTCGTCTCCTCCAAGGTCATTCCGCCCGGCGGCGGCGGGGAGATCAAGACCACCTTCAACGTCGGCGGGAGGCAGGGAAAGCAGGTGAAGCACATCTATGTCTATTCGAACGACCCTGCCGAGCCCAAGGCGTGCCTCCTGATCGAGGGGACGATCATCCCCCCGCTCGGCGTGGAGCCGCCGATCGTCGTTCTGCAGGACACGCCGGCCGAGTCCGCCCGTACGGTGAGAATCTCCCAGAAGCTCCCCCAGGGGCTCGAGCTAAAGGAGCCGGCCGTCCGCCTGGGGATGGTCGCCGCCCGGCTGAGCCGGGAGGCGCCGGAAAACGGAAGGAACCGCTACTCCCTCGAAATCGCACTCAAACCCGACCTGGACCGAGGTCGCTATGTCGACAAGGTGACGATCGAGACGAATTGCGCGGCGAAGCCCATGATCGACAGGAACGGGATCCGGACCACCGCGAGGCCGCACAGCGCCACGATCACGGTCGCCCCGGCGAACACCACGGCGTTGCCCGCGGTGGCGCGCAGCTGCTGCGTGGCGTCCAGCAACACCACGGAGCGGGCGAGCTGGTCGCGCAGCGCACCGACGGCAGCGCCCGCACGCTGGCGGTGGCGGCGAGCGCGTTCCGGATCACCGGTCCGGGCCGGGACGATCCGGCCCTTTCGGACGTCCGAGGCATTCCGGAGCTGGCGGCCGGCAGGCCGTTCCAGGCGCCGCTGTGGCAGAGCGGCAAGCGCAGCCTCGTCGATGCGCTCAACCGCCAGGGCTACCTGCGGGCCGAGGTCACGTCGAGCGAGGCCCGGGTCGACGTCGCGACCGGCAGTGTCGCGCTGGAACTCGTCCTCGACACCGGTCCCCGGATCGCCTTCGGCGAGCTCGGGATCGACGGTCTGGAACGATACGACCGCCGGATCATCGAGGACCTGCGGCCGTTCGCGCCCGGCGACCCGTACACCGAGGCGAAGCTGCAGGAGTTCCAGGCGAGGCTTCGCACCGCGGGCTACTTCTCGAGCGTCAGCGCGCTGCCGGACCTGATCGCGCTGCAGCGCGACCCGGCGGCCGACCGCGTCGCGATCGAGGTCATCGTCACCGAGCTGCAGCGCCGCCGCGTCGTATTCGGCCTCGGCTACAGCACCGACGAAGGGCCGCGCGGCCAGGTCGGGTTCGAGCACCGTGACATTCTCGGGACGGGACTGCGGCTCGAATCGGCGCTGGTGCTGTCCGCCAAGCGCCAGCGCCGATT
>CALLYX010000081.1 GCA_937858775.1 uncultured bacterium
GGCAAGACGTTCACGATGGCCAAGCTCGTCGAGGCCGTGCAGAAGCCCACGCTTATCCTCGCTCCCAACAAGACGCTGGCCGCACAGCTAGCGAGCGAGATCCGCGACGTGATGCCAGACAACGCCGTCATGTACTTCGTCTCGTACTACGACTACTACCAGCCCGAGGCGTACGTCCCCACAACCGACACCTTCATCGAGAAGGACGCCTCGATCAACGCCGAGGTGGAGAAGCTCCGCCACGCCGCCACCGCCGCGCTCTACACGGGCGGCGAGGGCCAGAAGATCTACGACAAGTGGTTCACGCAGAAGATCCCGCCCAAGGGGCTGAACCTCAATGTGCCGATCGTTGGGCTGGGGACATGGGATGTCGGGAGGATAGACCGCGTCGGCGCCGGGTTCGCGGTCGCCTCATCCCCGGCCGAGGCGGTGGATATGGCGTTCAAACGGATAGAGGCCGCCTTACGTGGCTAGGGCGGCGCGAGGCGGGGCCGGCGGGATGGGGCCGCGGCCGCGCGGCGCCGGCTAACGGCGTGATCCGCCGGAAACAGGGGGGGCGATGGCTGGGAATGGGATGGGCAAGGAGGGCGTGGACGGGGTGCCGGACGGATTTGTGGAGGCCGCCCTTCGCCGCGTCGTTGCGATGGGCAGCAACTTCGCCGTCTTTCTTCGCGGGGGGGGGAAGACGTTCGTGATCTTTGTGGACCACGAGGTGGGAAGCGCCATCGCCATGTACAAGGATGGGGTCCCCCGCTCGCGCCCGCTCACGCACGAGCTCCTTATCAGCATACTCGATGGGCTGGAGATAGGCGTGGACAAGGTCTTGATCAACGACCTCATGGGGAACACATTTTACGCCCGCCTGTTTCTGCGCGGCCGCGACGCCGGGATGAAGAGGATCTTCGAGATCGACGCGCGGCCGAGCGACTGTATCGCCGTCGCCCTTCTGTCCGGGGCCCCCATCCTTGTGGCCAGGCATGTCCTCGACGCGGTAAATGACGTGGGGGACTCCCCCATGGGAGGCGTTCCGTGAACGGCGCGCGGGGCGGTTATCGCTTCGTCCGCCGCGCGAGGAAGCTGAAGATGCAGCCGCAGTACGCCTGGCGGTAGATGCCGAGGGCGCGGCTTATCCTGCAGCTCTCCCCGTAGCCGTTCCCCTTCTTGAAGTCCGCCGCATGGAAAGTCATCCCGTGGCGAGCGCCAGCCTCCAGCCCGATCTTGTTGATCATCGAGGCATTCTTGTGGGGGCTTATCGTGAGCGTGGTCGCGAAGAGGTCGAAGCCGAGTTCCGCCGCCGCGCGGGCGGTCCGGTCGAGACGCATGGAGAAGCAGCGGGCGCACCGCGCCCCGCCCTCCCCCTCCCGCTGCAGCCCCTCCACAGAGGAGAACCAGTCCGCAGGGGAATACCCGGGGACAATGAGATGTATTGACGCCAGCCGGCAGTAGTGTTCAGCCGCACGTCGTCTGGCAGCGTATTCGCGCGGCGGGTGGATGTTCGGATTGAAGAAAAACCCGGTCACCGCGTGGCCGGCGGTGAGGATGTTGAATACATGCGTGGCGCAGGGCGCGCAGCATACGTGCAGAAGCAGACGCGGTTTGCTTTTAGAGACGTCCATGGCGGCCACCGGCGGGAAGCCGCATCCAGTATAGCGCAACGTCGCACGCGAAGGGAATGCCGCGGAGGGGCGGCGGCGCCGCGGGGTGGATCGCCCGCCGCAACACCGCCCGGCAGGGTCTCCGCGCCCGCCCCCGCCCTGACGGAGGATACGCCTCTCCCGGTTCCGATAATATAACGCTCTGGGCTGCAATACGATACGCTTCTTAAGGCCGCCGGTTTAGAAGCCCTCCCGTTTCCGGCGCAGGTTGGTATATAATAGCGGCACGGACCCGGACGCGGCATGGGACGGGTCCGTACCGCCATGAAGAGGATTTTGATCACAGGCGCCAGCGGCTTCCTCGGCTCCCATCTTGCCTTGAGCCTGAAGAACGCCTACGAGGTTAGGGGGACATTCGCCCGCCGGCCGGTGGACCTCCCCGGCTGCCCGATGGAGCGGCTGGATTTCACAAGCGGCTCATCCGGGTTAAGCGCGCTCATCGAACGTTTCAGGCCAGATGTGGTGATCCACGCCGCCGCCCTCATCGACATCGATCTCTGCGAGAGGGAGCCGGTCGCGGCCCGGCGGATCAACGAGGATGCGGTAAGGCAGGTCGCGTCGGCTGCGGCAGCGGCGCGCGCGCGGCTTGTCTACTTCTCGACGGATATGGTTTTCGACGGGCGGAAGGGGATGTACGCCGAGGACGATGAGCCCAGCCCCCTGACCGTCTACGGCAGGACGAAGCTCGCCGGCGAGCGGTTGGCGCTGGGGCTCTGCCCCGGCTCGGTGGTCGCCCGGCTTTCGCTCATGTACGGGACGGGCAGTGCGGAGCACGGCTCCTTTTTGGGCTGGATGCGCGCCAGGCTGGAGAAGGGGGAAGCGCTGAGCCTCTTTACCGACCAGTACCGCACCCCCCTCTACGTCCGCGATGTGTGCCGCGCCGTCGAGCGGATCCTCCGGGCCCCGGGAATCCGCGGCCTCTACCATCTCGCAGGGCCGGATAGGATGAACCGGTTCGATTTCGGGCGGAAGACCGCCGAGGTGTTCGGTTTCCCCGAGCGTCTTCTTCGTCCAGTCCTCATGGAGGAGATGCCGGGGCTGATACCTCGGCCCAAGGACAACTCTATGGACAACCGCAAGGCCGTGCGCGACCTCGGCATCCGGTTCGCGGGGGCGGTGGATGGACTGAGGGCCGTCGCTCGGGGCGGGGGGCAATGAAGCGTTACCTGCCCGCGAGGCTCGTCCCGATACTGCTCTATCACCGCCTTGGGGCGATCGACCGCCCGTCGCGCTCCTATCTGGATCCGCGACTTTTCGAGAAGCAGCTCGAACTGATGAGAAGGGGGGGATACACGGCGGTCGGGCTTGCGTCCCTTGCGGAGGATTTGCGCGCGGGGGCGCGGATTCCGCGCCGGAGGATAGCCATCACGTTCGACGACGGCTGGCGGGACACCTATCTCGATGCGTTTCCCATTCTGCGCCGCCTCCGGATCCCGGCGACGGTGTTTCTCGTATCCGGCAGGATCGGGATGAAGGAGTACGTTCGATGGGAGGAGATACGAGAGATGCGGATGGCGGGGATATCGTTCGGCGCGCACACGGTGAGCCATCCGCGCCTGACCGAGATTCCGCCGGCTGAGGCGAAGCGGGAGATAGAGGAGAGCAAGAAAAGTATCGAGGACGGGCTGGGGGAGGAGGTCGCGACGTTCTGTTATCCGTACGGCTTCTTCAACAGGGCGGTGCGGGACATGACGGAGGCGGCGGGTTACCGCGCTGCATGCTGCAACTCCCCGGGCAGGCGGTGGCCGGACGGCGACCCGTTCGCGCTGAAGAGGGTCTCGATGACATACCGGATGCGGAACCGGCCGATGCTCGCCGCCGCGCTGTCGGGGTATTACGTTTGGGCCAAGGAGATGCGCGCCGGGAACAAGCCGTACATATGAATCACGACCCCGGGATGCCGGGGATCGACGTGGAAACGGCGCGACGGAAATGACAGCCAAGAGGGTGGTAAAATCGCTGAAGGAGATCCGGAAGTACGAACTCCTCAACACCCGTGTCTGCGATCTGCCGCACAAGATCGAGGGGACGCTGCGGGATTGCATCCTCGCTCACTACCGCGAGCTCGACGCGCGCAAGATCAGGTTCAGGCCGCGCTTCTATCTCGGGGCGGATATTGAAGACGGGTGGGGGTGCGTGGACGGCACGATCTGCATCGAGGTGCCGTTCTATCTTGGGAACCCGGAACTGACGGCGTTGCACAGGGAGTATTACGCCGAGGTGGAGGGGGAGGAGGAGATCATGAAGATACTCCGCCACGAGACCGGCCACGCCGTCAACTATGCATACCGGCTGCACGAACGCGAGGACTGGCGCGGGATATTCGGCGACTTCTCCAAGCGCTATCCCAAGCGGTACCGCACGAAGCCGTGGAGCAAGAAGCATGTGCAGCACCTCGACCTCGTCTACGCCCAGCGCCACCCAGACGACGACTGGGCCGAGTCGTTCGCGGTCTGGCTCACGCCCGGGATCAACTGGCGGCGCCGATACAAGGGCTGGGACGCGATCGAGAAGCTCATCTACGTCGATATCATCATGAAGCAGATCGGCGGAACCGCCCCCACCGCCAGGAGGGTCGCCTATGACGCCCCAGCGCGAAAGGAGCGGCGGACACTGGCGGAGATGTACGACGTGGAACCGGTGGCGGCGTTGAGCGAGGAGGAGATGGAGGATTACATCAAGGACCTCGGCCAGATATTCATGCGCCGCGTGCGCCGGCGCGACTACCATGTCCCCGCCGCCGACTTCCTAGGGCGGTACCGTGAGGCGATCGTCTCAGGCGTGGCGCGCTGGATCATGCACTCAAACAAGAACTCGGTCCGGAAGATCATCCGGCGGCTCAAGTCGGTCTGCCGGCACTACGGCCTCGTAATGATCCGTTCCGAGGGGGTTGTGAAACTCGCCGAGGTCACAGCCCTGGTGACCTGGTACGTCATCAACGATATCTACGACCTGGATTGATACGCCGCGGGCGCCCCGCCTGGCTGGCGATGCACTGGAAGGGGCATGCCTGCCGGCCGCCCCTTAGCGCGCCCTATCGCCCAGGGCTGCAATGGCCGCGGGTCGACTGCAGGCGGTCTCTTGGACGTTCATTCCACGGGGATGCCTGATCAGCGCGAAAGACCTACTTCCATCCTCCCCATGCGCCCATCCGCTCAAACGTCATGTCCCTTCATTATCCGTGGGGGCCGCGCCGTATCGTCTTCAAGGCGGGTCAGCCGCGGCCGATCCCCATTGGAATGGACGGTATGACCGTTTGAACCATTTCCGCGTGAAAGGCGGGACGATCAGCCGGTCGATGACCCTTCCGGCGGCCCGCGGGCGCGACACCACTTCGCTCCCAGGGCGGTTGTTGGGAACGGTTTCTCTTCAGCTTTGGGCGGTTCATCTGGCCCCTTCCCCGTGTGAATCCGGCGGATTGTCGGAGAACGGCGGGAGCGGGGCTACATCCACCTCCGGTCCAGCGAGTTGAAGAGTTATCCACAGCGTAGCGCAGACTTAAGTCTGCGCTACGAAAGGGACTGGGCCTCTCTCCGTGTGAATCCGGCGGATTGTCGGAGAACGGCGGGAGCGGGGCTACATCCACATCCGGTCCAGTGAGTCGAAGAGTTATCCACAGCGTAGCGCAGACTTAAGTCTGCGCTACTACGAAGGGTGGACATCCTCTTGATCTCTCCCCTCAAGGGATGTGGGCGGGACAGGGATAACGAATTTTATAGAAAAAGGGGGCCGGCAAAGGGCGAGAAGCTACGGGTGAAATGCCGGTTGGGAAGTCAACCCTCAACATGTCCGTGTGCGATATGGAGAACGCAGCGGGCCTGGACGGTCCGTCATCGCCACCCGAACGTTCCATGGGTGCCGTATGGACTGCCCATATCCAGCGTATAACCGGCGGGCTTCGCCGAAACGGAAGGCTGGAAGTTGACCCTATGGGACACCGTGCCCGGTTTTGCCGTCGGGGTCCGGGTCGGGGTTCTCGTCGGCGCGGCGGAAGTCGGGGTGCGTGTCGGGGTCCGGGTCGGGGTTCTCGTCGGCGCGACGGGCGTCGGCGTCGCGGTCGGGCTCGAGCCGCCGCGGGACGTAACGGTCACGTCGTCGATGTAGTGATTGCCCGCCGACGGGACCCTCGTGAAGCGGATATACACGTTCGAGAGGGACGTCAGGGCGACGCTCACCTCGGAGAATGACCCCGAGGGCTTGGTGAACGGGCTGCCGGCCACCGGCGTCCACGGGCCGGCCGTAGATGCCCCGTACTCCACGTTCAGGCTTCCGCTCGTCGGGCGGTACCAGAACGAGAGCGTGCCCGGGGTGGTGAGGAGCGGCGTGACGAGGTAGTCGCCGTTGGCGTTGATGAGGACGCTCGAGGCGCCGCCGTGGGCGTATGTGCCGCTCTTGTCGCACCCCGCCTGCGTCCATCCGCTCGGCGGGAACGCCCCCTCGAAACCTTCGCTCACCAGGATGGAGGGCGGCGTGCCGCCGGCCTCATCCGTGGCGTGATTCGTGAGGCCGGGTTCGGTGATCCCGTTCCCGCTCACGGTATAGGTGGAACCGTCGGTGATGACGGCAAGGTGGCCGTTCGTCGTATGGCAGTAGGACATCGTCTCCGGCGCCCAGGCGGGATTGCCCGTGCCGCCGGGGCTCAACCGGATGATCCGCTGCGGGCGCGGCTCGACCACCGCCTGGAGATTCGTCACGGTGGTGGCGCGCGGGTGCCCGTAGCTGTTGTTCCAGACCGAGATGACCGCCACCTCCGGGCCCAGGGCGCTGAGGAAGGCCGGGCTGCTGATCCCCTCCGTGTCGGATCCGTGGTGGTCCACGAGCATCACGTCCACATGGCGCCCCATGTCGGTGGCGATCACGTTCTTCACCGCCCCCTCCGCGTCCCCCTCGGCGTCCGAGCCCAGGTAGAGGTCGAAGCCGCCGTAGGTGACGAGGGATGTGATGGACTTCTCGTTCTCGGTGATGCCGGTGGTGATATTCGGCCTGCCGGCGACGTAGATCGCGCTCGTGGTGTTGGGCGCGCCCATCGTGAGGAACGTCAGTTTGGCGCCGCCCCCGAGATCAATCGCCCCGGATGAGCCGAGCACCGGCGTCTTGCGCTTCGAGGACAGGGCCCCGGTCACGAGGCCGTAGTAATCCGACGGGATCGAGGCGCCTTCGTGCGTCAGGCTTCCGCCGCGGTCGTAGACGGTGCCGAAGGCGGATGCCTGGCTTCCCATCTCGGTGTACAGGTTGTCGAGGCCGCCGCAGTGGTCGGCGTCGTAATGCCCCACGACGACGTAGTCGATGTATGAGATGCCGAGGGTGTCGAGTTGGGACTTCAGGTAGGAGGCCCCGTTCGCCCCGCCCATAGTGTCGTACAGGACGACCTTGTTGTTGGGGCCGACGATGACCGTCGCCGTGCCGGAGTTCCCGTTCGCCCAGATGAAATAGGCCTGGAGATTCGCAGCGGAGGCGGAAAGCGGCGTAAGGGACGCAAGGAGGGACAGCGCAAGCAGGGCAGCGAAGAGACGCCGGTTCATCGTACATCCTCCCACTGTAACAGGGCGCTTTATTATAAATAAACGGCGGATATAAGGCAAACGAATTTTTCATGAAATTTTCAGGGGCTCCAAACTGAAGTGCGGGCTTTCGGGAGGGAGTTTCTCCGCTCCACACCCATGGGGGCGGGGGGCAAGATGTTGTTCCCGCCAAGCGTCCCGCGGCGGCAAAGAATGCCGCAACCGCTTTCAAGCGAGAAGGGAGGTTGTACCCAATGAAGCAACTGCACGTCGAGAAAAACCATTGCCGAGCTGGGCGGGGTATTCAAGAAGGCGGCGCGAGCAATGTTATCGGGGGGGGCCGGCAACAGAGGGAGGGCGCCAGGGGACTCTCGCAGGATTGCCGCAGCACACGCCCGCCTGCCGTTCAAGGGGGGAATACAGCCCCATTGAGGCGATGCTGTATCGCAACGAGCCGCGCGCACCGGCGTTGATCGACCTATGATTCACGCCGCCGGGCCGCGGCAGGCGACCGATCCCGCCCGGCCGGGGATCTCGGACATTTCGAGCAAGCAGCGGGGCGCTGCGCCCGGCGTCGCGAGCGCCTCCGCCGCGACATCGCACAGGCGGAGAAATCGGACGCGGCGGAGGGCGAGCCCCGAGAGGAGGCCGTCGAACCAGCCCGCCCATCCCATTCCCTCCGCCTCGGCGTGGACGGTGAGGACATGCGTCCCCTCCGCCGCGATCCTCTCCAGATAGAAGCGCTCGAGCTCCTCCGCGCCGCGGCACGCCCCGGAGCCCATGAGCTCGTCGAGCGTGGGAAGGGTGGTGGGGACCTGGAGGTGCGCGGCGCGGTAGCCGTCCATGACGGGGAAGAAAGGGCCCGCGCCGCGGCTGTCGCTGTGGTAGCGCATGCCCGTCGAGTCCTGCACCTCGAGCTGCCGCGGGGAGCAGGCCCACCCCGGGGCGGCGGAGCTCTCGGGCTCCCGCCCGACGATCTCGCGGAAGACGGCGCGCGCCGCTTCGAACTCCGCCCTGGTCTCCTCCATCCCCATGCGGGGGATGCGGTCGTGCCAGCGGACGTGGTCGTGGCCGTGGATCCCCACCTCGTGCCCGGCATTGAGCAGCCGCCTGAAGTGCCGCGGGAACGGCCGGGCGATCTGGCGCGAGGGGAGGATGGTCCCGGAGAGGGCCGTGCGGATGCCGTACATCCCGACGGCGTTCGAGCGGAACATCTTCTTCAGGAAACCGCGCCGGGTGAAGAAGCGGAGGACGGCCCGGCCGGAGTTGTCGGGCCCCATCGATATGAAGAACGTCGCGGGGATGCGGCGCGCGGCGAGGATGTCCGCTAGCCTCGGGACCCCATCCCGCATGCCGCGATGGGTGTCCACGTCGACCTTCAGGGCGAGCGTGCTCATGTCGGGGGGGCCCGTTTCGAGGCCAGCGGTCGGGTGTCGGTTCGGGGTGGCGCGCGGGCATGCGCGCCGGGACCCGGCCTACTGCGCCGAGGCCTTGAACCACTC
>CALLYX010000082.1 GCA_937858775.1 uncultured bacterium
GGATGAGGCTTCTGGTAACGGGGGGGGCGGGGTTCATCGGCTCCAACTTCATACGCCGCGTTCTCGGGCGCCGCCCCGAC
Organism: uncultured bacterium; assembly: GCA_937858775.1. Taxonomy (GTDB): domain Bacteria; phylum Auribacterota; class Tritonobacteria; order UBA1439; family UBA1439; genus UBA1439. Next base: position 81 of record CALLYX010000082.1, read on the forward strand.
TGGCGGGTGGTGAACCTGGACAAGCTCACCTACGCCGGGAATCTCGACAACCTAAAGGATCTTGAGGCGGACCCCCGCTACCGCTTCGTGCGCGGCGACATCGCCGACGCGGCGCTGGTGGACGGCCTTGCCGGCGGCGGGATCGACGCGGTCGTCAACTTCGCCGCCGAGACGCACGTTGACCGCTCGATCGGCGGTGCCGGCGACTTCATCAGGACCGATGTCCTCGGGGCGTTCGTGCTGCTCGAGGCGGCGCGCAGGCACAAGATCCCGAGGTTCGTGCAGATCTCTACCGACGAGGTGTACGGGAGCATAGAGAAGGGGTCCTTCGTGGAGACGGACCCGCTGATGCCGCGCAACCCGTACTCCGCGAGCAAGGCCGGGGCGGACCGGCTGGCCTACTCGTACTGGGCCACCTACCACCTCCCGGTGATCATCACTCGCGCCTCCAACAACTTCGGGCCTTATCAATACCCCGAGAAGGTGATACCGCTCTTCGTCACGAACGCGATCAAGGATCTGCCGCTCCCCCTCTACGGGGACGGGATGAACGTGCGGGACTGGCTCTTCGTCGAGGATCATTGCGCTGCCGTGGAGCTCCTTCTCGAGAAGGGGGCGGACGGCGAGGCGTACAACATCGGCGGCGGGAACGAGATCCCCAACGCCGAGCTCACCCGCTTCATCCTCGACCACCTGAAGAAGCCGGCCTCGCTGGTCAGGCGGGTGAAGGACCGGCAGGGTCACGACCGCCGCTACTCGCTGAACTGCGACAAGCTCAAGGCCCTGGGGTGGGCCCCGCTCGCGGATTTCGCGCAGGCGATGCGGGAGACGATCGACTGGTACGTGGAGAACGAATGGTGGTGGGCGAAACTCAAGAGCGGCGAATACCTGGAGTACTACCGCAGGCAGTACGTGGATAGGGAGAGGGAGTAATGGCGCCGGATTGCGGAATCGGCGTGTCGCGCGCGCCGTTCCGACCCCCGGCGCGCCCGTGCCTGCACGGGTCGATGATCTCGGGCGGGGGCGAGTCATGGCCGCGCGCGGCGGAGTCGTGATAATCGGGGCGAACGGCATGCTCGGCCGCGCCCTCGTGCGCGCATTTCCCGGCGCGGCGGGCGCGGATCTTCCCTCCCTCGACATCACGGACGGCCCGGCGACGGCCGCCTTCATCGCCTCCTCGCGCCCATCCCTCGTCGTCAACGCCGCCGCTCGCACGGACGTGGACGGCTGCGAGGGCGACCCGGGCGGTGCGTTCGCCGTGAACGGGGACGGCGCGGGGAACGTGGCGCGCGCCTGCGCGTCAGCGGGGGCCCGCCTCGTGCACCTGAGCACCGACTACGTCTTCGACGGTCTCAAGGGGAGCCCTTACAGCGAGGATGACCGCGCGAACCCGGTGTGCGTCTACGGGAGGTCGAAGCTGGCCGGGGAGGAGGCGGTCCGTGCGGCCCACCCCGACCACCTGATCGTGCGGACATCCTGGCTCTTCGGCGGGCACGGCAGGAATTTCGTGGACGCGATCCTCAACGAGGCCCCGGCGGCGCGGGAGATAGAGGTCGTCGGCGACCAGCGCGGCCGCCCCACCTACGCCCCCGACCTCGCCGGGGCGATCCGCCGGCTCGCCGGGTCGCGGTTCCGCGGGACCGTCCACGTCGCCAATGACGGGGTATGCTCCTGGTGCGAATACGCGCGGGCCATCCTCGAACTCGCGGGCGCCGGAGGCGTTTCCGTCCGAGAGATCGAGAGCGCCCGCCTCGACCGGGCCGCGGCGCGGCCGCCGTACTCCGCACTGGACTGCTCGCGGTACGCGTCGATCACGGGGGCGCCGATGCGGCACTGGCGCGAGGCGCTGGGGGAGTACCTGGATTCCCGGCGGGGCCGTTGACGCGCCAGAATCGGCGGGGGGATCGGGAGGCGGGCGTGGAATCCGGACGCGCAAAGCGCGGCGACGCGGCCAAGAAGGCGCCGGGGCCCCACTACGCGGGGCACCGCGCCCGGCTCCGCAAGCGGCTCGTCATGACCCGCGGCGAGGGGCTCCATGAGTACGAGGCGCTCGAACTCCTCCTGGCCCACGCGATACCGCGAAGGGACGTAAAGCCGCTCGCAAAGGCGCTCATCGCGCGCTTCGGCGGGCTCGCCGAGGTGTTCGACGCGGAGCCGGCCGAGCTCGGTTCCGTCGCGGGGATGGGGCCGGTCGCGGTCTCGCTCGTCCTCCTGGTGAGGACGCTCATGGTGGCCTGCAGCGCGTCCGGGATGAGGGCTCGGGACTGGCTGTCCTCGCCGGGCGCCGCGGTGAAGTTCGCGCGGGCGAAGCTCGCGGG
>CALLYX010000083.1 GCA_937858775.1 uncultured bacterium
TCGGTGAGGTGGACCGGCATCTCTTCTGCCAGTTCGGCCCACTTCTGTCGGTCGGCCAACACGTACGGACCGAACTCGTCCACGTGCCTCGCGGTACGGCCGGCGGCCGGGTTGACGGACGCTACGCTGAATCCCATGTGCGGAATTATCGGCTATGTCGGGCCCCAAGGTGCCCAGAAGGTTCTCGTGGACGCCTTGCGCCGCATGGAGTACCGCGGATATGACTCCGCCGGGATCGCCCTGGTCGGGCCCGACGGCATGGTTTCGGCCAAGAAGGCGGGCAAGCTGGTCAACCTCGAGGTCGAGCTCGACGAGGCGCCGATCCCCGACGCGAACATCGGCATCGGCCACACCCGCTGGGCCACGCACGGCCGTCCGACCGAACGCAACGCCCACCCGCACATGACGGCAAAGGTCTCCGTCGTCCACAACGGCATCATCGAGAACTTCCGCGAGCTCCGGCAGGAGCTGGAGGCCAAGGGCGTCGTCTTTTCCATCCAGACGGACACCGAGACGGTGGCCCATCTCCTTGGGCAGGGCATGAAGGAAGGTCTCAGCGCCATCGACGCCGTCGGAGCGACGCTGCCGCGGCTGCGCGGTGCCTTCGCTCTCGCCTTCGTCTTCGAGGGCAACGAGAATCTGCTGATCGGCGCCCGCAAGGGCTCGCCTCTCGCGGTGGGCTATGGCGACGGCGAGATGGTCATCCGCCCCCACGCCCCCGCCGTCCGTCGCCGCGATCGGCTTTCCCGCGGCGAGATAGTCGCAGACCTTGTTCGGCCACCTCCCGCGCTCGAGTTCGCTCTCCTCCATGGGGAGGAGGAGCAGGTCGGCCGCCGCGAGGAAGACCGGGATCTCATCGTAGCGCCTCCTTCCGGCCCAGATGACCCGACCCCCCATGCGGAGGGAAAGGGCCCTGAGATGGCGAAGGCCCGCGCCGAGACGCGACGCCTCGGCCTCGGGTATGTCCGTGAGGCGCGGGCCGACGATGAGGAGGCGCGCGTCGTCCAGGAGGGGGGCGAGGCGTTCGAACGCGCGCGAGAGGAGAAGGGCCTCCTGCAGGTAGTTCCCCATGTACTCCAGGATCGTCCCGCCGGGGAGGCCGAGGGCCCTTCTGGCGGCGGCGGCGTCCATCGGCCTGATCCCCTCTATGTCGCATCCGGAGCGGAGGAGGAGGACCCGGCCCCGCGCCGCGCGGCGCTCGCGGGCCATCTTCTCCAGCCGCGTGCAGATGACCGTCACGCCGTCCGCCAGGCGGACGACGGCCCTTTCGAGGAACGTCTCCGCCCTCACCGCGAAGCGGTCGAGCGCGCCGCCCCGCCGCCCGTGGCCGAGTATTCCGCGCACGGAGAATATCCCCCCATCCCCCCACAGGTCGCACCAGTCCGCGATGAAGGGTACGCGCTTGAGATACCTGAGGAGCAGGGCCGGTATCGCTATATCCGGCTTGTGGCCGAAGCCGACGACGGCGTCGAAGCCGTGCGCGAGGCCGTAGGCGCAGCGGAGGAGGATGTCGAGCGGCCCCCATCCGTCTTCCTTGTCGGGTATAAAGGGCTGGAAATTGGGGCACTCTACGATCCACACCCCCTCCCGGCCGTAGCGGCGCCAGCGCCAGGAGCGCTCGCGCGACACCAGCATCAGGACCACCCGGTGCCCGCTGCGGACGAGGTGCCGGCCGAGCTGGAACGCCCTGAAGAACGTGCCGTAGCCGGGGTGGTTGTGGCAGAGGAAAAGGAACTTCATGGATCTCCGATCCCGCCGCGCGGCGCGGGATGGCGCGCCGTTCAGGGGTTGCAGGCCCGGCACGGGCTCTTCCCGTCGGCGATCGCCTCCTCCCTCGTCCGGTAGATCACGAGGTGCTCGGCGCCGATCTTCCGCACCCAATCGCACCCCCCCCGGTGGAAGATACACTACCGGGTGCTCGACACGAAATCGGTGTCGCGAACGGGCGGGCGGGACGAGTCGGGGAGGCCGGAGGCGAGAATGGGTTTGCA
>CALLYX010000084.1 GCA_937858775.1 uncultured bacterium
CTGGAAGACCGCCTTGTTCCTCCAGACATGATCCCCCGTGGTGAGCACGTCCACCCCGGCGTCGATGAGCTCCTCGACTATCCCCGGCGTCACGCCGGATCCCCCGGCGGCGTTCTCGGCGTTGGCGATGACGCAGTCGACGCCGCGGCTCTTCCGAAGGCGGGGGACGACGGCCCTGACCGCGTCCCTCCCCGGTTTTCCGACGATATCCCCGCCGAACAGGATCGTGATCACGCCCCCTCCCGCCGCATCCGGCGCCGGCCGTTCGGACTCACTTCGCGTACTCCACCGCCCGTGTCTCCCGCACCACCACAACCTTTATCTGACCGGGGTACTCGAGCTCCTCCTGGATCTTCTTTGTGACGTCCCTGGCGATCTGCACCGCCTCGTTGTCGCCCACCTTGTCCGGCTCCACCATCACCCTGATCTCGCGCCCGGCCTGGATCGCGTAGGCGTGGTGGACGCCGCGGAACGAGACGGCTATCTTCTCCAGGTTCTCGAGGCGCTTGATATAGGCCTCAATCGACTCCGAGCGCGCCCCGGGCCTCGCCGCGGAGATCGCGTCGCCCGCCGAGGCGAGCACGGCGGAGATGGTGGACGGCTCGACGTCGTTGTGATGGGCGGCGATCGCGTGCACCACCTCGGCCGCCTCGCCGTAACGCCTGGCGATCTCTGCGCCGATCGTGGCGTGCGCCCCCTCGACCTCGTGGTCCACCGCCTTCCCGATGTCGTGGAGGAGCCCTATGCGCTTGGCGGATTGAATATCTTGCCTCAGCTCGGCGGCCATGATCCCCATGAGGCGGGCCACCTCCTTCGAGTGCTGGAGCACGTTCTGCCCGTAGCTGCTCCGGAACTTGAGGCGCCCGAGGAGCTTGACGAGCTCCGGATGCAGGTCGTGGATGCCGAGGTCGAAGGCGGCCTGCTTCCCGGTTTCGCGGACCGTCTCCTCCATCTCCTTCTTGACCTTTTCCACGATCTCCTCGATACGGGCCGGGTGGATCCGGCCGTCCGCGATGAGACGCTCGAGCGTGATCCTCGCCACCTCCTTGCGGATGGGGTCGAAGCCGGATAGCGCCACGGCCCCCGGGGTGTCGTCGATGATGACGTCCACGCCCGTCGCCGCCTCCAGGGCCCTGATGTTGCGCCCCTCCCGCCCTATGATCCGCCCCTTCATCTCGTCGTTCGGCAGGGGGACGCTGGTGACCGTGGTCTCCGAGACGTGGTCCGCGGCGTGGCGCTGGATCGCCAGGGAGATGATCTTCTTCGCCTGCTTGTCCGCGGTCTCCTTCGCCTCCTCCTCTATCCTGCGGGCCATCGTCGCCGCATCGCGCCGGATCTCCTCCTCGAGCTTGTTCAGGAGAAGCTGTTTCGCCTCGTCGCGGCTGAGCCCGGCGACCTTCTGGAGGCGCTTGCGCTCCTCCTCGATGACCGCGTCGAGCTCCGCCTGCCGCGCGGCCGCCCGCCGCTCCCGCTCCTCGATATCCCGCTCGGTCCTGGCCAGCATCTGCTCCTTCTTCTCGATCAGGCCGACCTTGCGCTCGATATTCTCCTCCTTCTGGAGAACCCGCTGCTCGATCGCCAGAAGCTCCTTGCGCCTGTTC
>CALLYX010000085.1 GCA_937858775.1 uncultured bacterium
ACCCTGCAGGACGCCGAGCAGATCTCCCGCATCCCGGACGTCCGGACTGTCGCCCCGTCGGTGAGGGGGAGGGCGCAGATCGTCTACGGGAACAGGAACTCCAACAGCCAGGTCGAGGGGACGAGCGTCGAATACGAGCAGGTGCGCGCCGCGAGGCCCGTCGAGGGGAGGTTCTTCAGGGCGGAGGATGTGAGGTCGCGCGGGAAGGTGGCCCTGCTGGGGGCCACCGTGGCGCAGGACCTCTTCGGGGACTCCTCACCCGTCGGGGCCGAGATAAAGATCAACCGGGTGAATTTCAAGGTCCTCGGGGTGCTCCCCGAGAAAGGCTCCGCCGGGCCGCAGAACCAGGACGATCTCGTCCTGGTGCCCATAACGACGGCCATGTACCGGCTGCTGGGAAAGGACTACCTCGACCAGATCTACGTGGAGGTGGCGGATCCGGCGCGGATGACGGCGGTCGAGGAGGAGATCAGGGAGATCGTCATCAGGAATCACCGCCTGACGAAGGATAACGAGGACTCGTTCCAGATACGGAACCTGGCGGAGATGCAGGCTGCCATGGAGAGCACTACCAAGACGATGACCTGGCTGCTCGGCTCCATCGCGGCGATCTCGCTCCTCGTCGGGGGGATCGGGATCATGAACATCATGCTGGTCTCGGTCACCGAGCGGACGCGGGAGATAGGGCTCCGCAAGGCCCTCGGCGCGCGCTACGAGGACATCATGTATCAGTTCCTCATCGAGTCGATGGTGATGACGGTCAGCGGAGGGGCGATGGGGGTGCTCCTCGGGATCGGGGCCTCGAGGCTGATCACGGCGTTCGCGGGGTGGGCGGTCAAGGTCTCGGTGTTCTCGATCGCCATGGCGACGCTTTTCTCGATAGCCGTCGGGCTCGCCTTCGGCCTCTGGCCCGCCCGCCGCGCCGCCGCCCTCGACCCGATAGAGGCCCTGCGCTACGAATGAGCGTCCGCCCGCCGGCGGCCCTCAGGGGGCGCCCTTGAGATTCGCCAGGTAGCGCGACGCCTTGAGCAGCGCCATGCACCCCTGCCCCGCGGCGATCACGTACTGGTACTCCTGGCCGGATGCGCAATCCCCGGCCGCGAAGACGCCGTCGACGGAGGAGCGGGTCCAGCAGTCGATGATGATGTGCCCCTGCCGGTTCCGGTCGAGGAACCCGTCGACGAACTCGGTGTTGGGGACCCTCCCTATCTCCACGATGACGCCGCGGACCGGCAGGGTGTGACGCGCGCCGTCCTTCTCGTAGACGAGCCCCGTGACCGAGGCGTCGCCCGTGATCTCGACCGTATTCGCGCCGTGGATCGCCTCGACGTTGGGGGACGATGCGATGTTCTCGACGAGGTACTCGTGCGCGATGAACGACGGCCCGATGTCCACGAGCGTGATCTTCCGCGCGATATCCTTCGTGAAGATCGCCCCCTCGAGCGCCGAGTTGCCGCCCCCGACTATCGCTATGTCCATGCCGGCGAAGAGCGGGCCGTCGCAGATGGAGCAGTAGGTCACCCCCCTTCGGGCGAGGCGGTCCTCCCCCGGCACGCCGAGCTTCCGCGCCCGCGCCCCGGTGGCGACGATCACCGCCTTCGCCTCGTATCCCCCCCCCGCGCACTGGACGCGGAAGCCGCCGGGGATGCGCTCGATTCCGCGCGCCTCCTCGCCCTCCCGTGGCGAGATGCCGTTGAAGGCGAGCTGCTCCTCCATGATGGCGCTGAACTCGACGCCGGTCGTCTTGACGATGCCGGGATAGTTGAAGATCGCCCCCGACTCGAGGAACTGCCCCCCAATCTCCCTCGCGAGCAGCAGGAATTTCATGCGTTTTCGCGCGGCGTAGATGGCGGCCGTCTGGCCGGTGATGCCGGCCCCGATGATGATCAGGTCGTACATGGCCCCCTCCTCGGTTCCCTCCCCGTTCATTATACATGAACGCCGCGGGCGTAACGACGGAATCCGCGCGGCGGCGGGCAGGATGCGGCGCGGCTTGACCCCGCGGGGAAGGGGGCGGTACAATCGTCGCGTGACGATCCACCGGGCGAGGGCGCTTCTCTGGGCGATCCCCGCCCTCGCCGTGCTCTCCTTCGCGGGCCAGCGGCACGCCCTCTGGGGGACGGACGAGCCGAGGGAGGCCGAGATCGCGCGCGAGATGTACGCGTCGGGAGAATGGGTCGTTCCGCGCCTGAATGGGGAGCCGTTTCTCGAGAAGCCGCCGCTGGCGCACCTCGGCGCGGTACTCGTATTCCATGCCGCGGGAGGCCCGACGGAGGAGTGGTGCCGGCTCCCATCGGCCGCGTGGGGCCTCGCTGGCCTGCTCGCGACGGCGTGGCTTGGGGCGATGCTCGCCGGCCCCGGCGCCGGTCTGCTCTCCGCCTTCATCCTCGCCACGAGCGTCGAGTGGATCCACATCACCCGCTACCTTCTCGTCGACGTCCCGCTCGCCTCGTGCGTGATCATCTCGCTCGCCTGCTTCTGGGCTGGGCACACCCGCCGGGGCCCCGCGAGGGCGCTCGGGTATATCGGCGCGGCGTGCGCCGCCGGCGGGGCGTTCATGGCCAAAGGGACGGTCGGGATCGCGATACCCCTCTCGGCCGTAGGGGCGTACCTTATTCCGCGGCGGCGGTGGCGCGAGTTCGCCCTGGCCTGCTGCGCGTTCGCGGCGGGAGGCGCCGCGGCGACCCTCCCGTGGATGGCGATGCTCGCCGCCCGCGGCGGGTCGCCCGCGATAAAGGTCTTCTTGTGGGACAACCAGGTGCTCAGGTTTTTCTCCCCCCGCGCGGACCATTCCGGCCCGCCTTGGTTTTACATCGTGCGCATCTTCGAGCTGTTTCTCCCGTGGGCCTTCCTCCTGCCTCCGGCGCTGCTCGCCCTCGCCCGGCCCGGCGCCGAGACGGAGACGGAGAGGGGGCGCAGGCATTTCCTCCTCGCGGCGATCATCGCCCCGTTCGCGCTTCTCTCCGCCGCGAGCGGCAAGCGGCATCTCTATCTCCTTCCGCTCCTTCCCGCCTTCGCCATCGCCACGGCGCGCTGGGCCGGCGGGGAATGGCCCGGCGGTCGGCGGCGGTGGGAGATCATCTGGATGCGCGTCTGCGCCGCGGCCCTCGCCATGGCGGCGGTCGCCGCATGGTGCGCGGCGCTTGTAGCCGCTTTCCGCGGCCGTGTGGGTCCTTTCCAGGGTGCGGCCGCGCGGCGGGGGGGCGGGAGA
>CALLYX010000086.1 GCA_937858775.1 uncultured bacterium
AAAGATCAAGACCGCGATGAAGCGGGCGTACGGATTCAAAAGCCCCAGCTACCTCAAAACCATCGTCTACCTTGTGGCCGGCAAACTGTGCTTTGACTGATCACCCACACAAAGTGGAAGAGAACCTGAAAAGAAGAGGAGGGATGGGGGGTACGACTTCACCATCGTCTCGGGCGCCGCCAAGGATATCCTTGCAGAACGCTTGGGGCCTATGCGCACTCCGCGCGAGTCATTCCCCGTCAGGGTCAACTTCCAATGCTTCAACACCATCTCGGTGCCCATGAAAGGATTCGAGATTGACGAAGGCAGGTGGTACGAGCCCTGGAGAGGATACGGGTGGAATGAAGCCACATGGGGAATGGATCGTACTGGGGACAGATGGAGAGTGGTGGATATCTGCCGAAAAAGCATCGCGGAGCATATGAAAGACACGTTCGTTTATACCCCCGACGGGGGGGGGAGATGGAAGATCGATCTCGATAATGGGCGCTATTATGTTAGTCTCGGATGGTGCGATACGTGGTGTTCAATACCGCCTCAACGCGTGGCAATCGAAGGGAGGGTCGTCGCCGACGCCGGTCGGCTCCGGCCAGGTGAACTGTGTGCGGTGGAGGATATCCCGGTAACGGTGCGGGACGGGAGCCTCAGCATGGATCTCATACCTGCATCGCCGCGCCACAGGGCCATCATCAACTACCTCGTGATAAAGAGGAACGTCCGCGCGAGGCAGGCCGGAAATTAGTCGGAAATATCGACCGGCATATATCCTCGAGCGTGCGGGGTCGACACGATGCCCGATCGTATTGCGCTGTTTTCCGTGAGCGATCTTCGGGAGATCGCCGGGTTCGGCGCGGTCTTCGACGGAATGGGGTGGAAGATCGTCGCGACCCGGGATGCGTGCGCCGCCCTCAGGGCGGCGGGTATCCCGGCGGTCCGCATTGACGAGTTCACGGGCACTACGGAACAGTACCCGTTCCCCCCCACGCTGCACCCGAGGGTGGAGGAGGCGCTGACCGCGCCGGAGGGGAAGGAGCGGATAGAGCTGGTCTACGACATCCCGTATCCGCTCGAACGCGGGAACGACGTGGGGGGAATGACGCTGCTCGCGCTGGCGGTGAAGGGGGGGCGCACGGCCGTGGCGGCGCGCGAGGACATGGCGCGCGTCGCCGCCATGATAAGGGAGCGCGGGGCGGTTCCCGACGACGAACGCCGGCGCCTCGCCGCCAAGGCGCTCCACCTGATCGGGGCACACTACGCGGCCCTCCTCGACCGCGCGGGGCCGTCGCCGTACGACCTCCTCGCCGGCATCGAACGCACCCGCCTCGCCCACGGCGAAAACCCGTACCAGGAGCCCTCGGCCCTTTTCGCCGACCCCCGGAGCGGGGACCCGCTCGCCCTGCACCGGTACGAGCAGCTCTCCGGCGAGCCCCCCTGTTTCACCAACATGGCGGACCTCGACAGCGCCGCCGCAACGCTCTGCCTCCTCTCTGCCGCGTACCGGAAACTCGGCGTGGGGTGTCCGTATATCGTCGTCGCGGCGAAACACGGCAACGCCTGCGGCCTTTCGGTGGACCGCTCGGACCCCCTCGCCGCCATCGAGAGGGCGCTCTGGGGGGACCCGCTGGCGATCTGGGGCGGGGAGGTCGTCGTCAACTTCGAGCTGGGCGCCGCGCACGCGGAGCTGCTCCTGCGTAGCGCGCGGCGGGACGAGCGCTTCGGGAGCCCCGGGTGGATGTTGGATATTGTCGCCGCCCCCGCGGTCTCGCCGGGCGCAGCCGCCGCGCTCGGACAGCGGAAACGCAGGAAGCTCTTCCGAAACCCCGCCCTCGCCGATCCGCCCCTCCCGACGGAGCGATGGAGCTACCGGGGGGTCAGGGGGGGATTTCTCAGGCAGCCGCCGCCGACCTACGTTCTCGATTTCGCCGGGCTGGATCTTCCGCCCGGCGGGTTCGGCGCGTCTTCCACGGACGACCTGTTGGTCGCTTGGGCCGCGGCGTACACCTCGATTCATGGGGGGAACGAGGTGGCGCTCGCCTCCTCCGGGACCCTCGTAGGCGTCGGCGGGGGGCCCTCCACCGTCGGCGCGGCGGAGACCGCCGTCGGCAGGGCGCGGGCTCACGGGCATGATCTTCGCGCCGCCGCCTTCGCCGCGGACGCCTTCTTCCCCTACCTCGACGCCCCGCGCGTCCTCGCGGACGCCGGGTGCGCGTGCGGCCTCGTCCCCGCGGGGGGGAAGAGCGAGGGGGAGGTGCGCTCCTTTTTCGCCGGGCGCGGCCTCAAGGTCGGATTCATCCCGGAGCGGTACCGCGGTTTCTGCCGCCACTGATCGCCGCGGGCGGCTCCCCTCTGGCGGGCGGGGGGAGGGTGATGCTATACTGTCGGTCTTCGGGGGGTGGCCATGGTGAAGGTCCTCGTGACCGGAGGGGCGGGGTATATCGGCTCGGCGCTCACGGGGCGGCTCCTGCTTCGCGGCATGGACGTCGCCGTCGTGGACAATCTCCTCTACCGGCAGACAAGCCTGCTCCAGTACTTCGATGACCCGCGCTTCTCCTTCGTGAGGGGCGACGCGCGCGACGAGCGGCTGATGCGCGAGCTCGTCCGCGACAGGGACGTCATCCTCCCGCTAGCCGCCATCGTGGGGGCGCCCGCGTGCGCGCGCGATCCGCGCCTCGCCACCTCCGTGAACCTCGACGCGGTCGCGATGCTCGACCGGCTCCGCTCCCCCGCGCAGGCGGTCGTCTTCCCCACCACCAACAGCGGCTACGGGACGACCACGGGGGAGAGTATGTGCACTGAGGAGACGCCCCTGGCCCCCATCTCCCTATACGGGAGGGACAAGGTGGAGGCCGAGCGGATACTGCTCGATCGGGGCAACGCCGTTACGCTCCGCCTCGCGACGGTCTTCGGCGTGTCGCCGCGGATGCGGCTCGACCTCCTCGTGAACGACTTCACCTTTCGCGCGGTCACCGACGGCTTCCTGGTCATCTTCGAGAAGCATTTCAAGCGGAACTTCCTCCATGTCCTCGACGCCGCCGACTGTTTCGCCTTCTGTATCGAGCATTTCGCGGAGATGGCGGGGGAGGCGTACAACGTGGGCCTCAACGAGGCGAACATATCGAAGGAGGAGCTCGCGCTCGCGATAAAGAGGCGGGTCCCCTCCCTCTACATTCACTTCGCCGAGGTCGGCTCGGACCCGGACAAGAGGAACTATATCGTCTCGAACGAGAAGATCAACCGGAAGGGGTTCACGGCGTCCCGGGGGCTGGATGAGGGGATCAGGCAGCTCATCCACGCTTACCGGATGATCGGGAAATCGGGCATGTACAATTACTGAGGGATGGCCATGGCATTCGAGTGGGCGGGCAGGAGGGTCCTGGTGGCGGGTGCGGATGGGTTCCTGGCCCGCCATCTCATCGCGGAGCTCGAGTCCAGGGGGGCGGACGGGATCGTGCGGGTCGACCGGCGGGAGTGCGACCTCCGCGAGCAGGCCGACGTGCGCAGGATCCTAGCGGAGGCGAGGCCGCAGGTCGTGGTGAACCTCGCCGGCCTCGTGGGCGGCATCCTGGTGAACACGCAGCGCCCCGCGGAGTTCTTCTACGACAACCTGATGATCGGCACCCTGCTGATGCACGAATCGTGGCGGGCGGGGGCGGAGAAGTACGCGGCCTGCATGTGCGGTTGCTCCTATCCGGACACGGGGGCCCCCTTCATCTCCGAGGGGATGCTCTGGGACGGCCCGCCGCAGCGCAACTCCGCCCCCTACGGCAGCGCCAAGCGCCTTCTCCCGGTACAGGCGGAGGCGTACCGGCGCCAATACGGGATGCGCGCGATCGTCCTCGTGCCGGGGAACATCTACGGCCCCCACGAGAACTTCAGCCTCAACGACGCCCATGTCATCCCCTCCCTCGTCAGGAAGTTCTACGAGGCGCGGCGCGACGGGGCGGGTCGGGTCGTGGTCTGGGGATCGGGGAAACCGGTCCGCGACTTCGTTTACGCCGGGGACGCGGCGGAGGCGATCGCCGTCGCCCTCGAATCGTACGACGGGGCGGAGATCGTCAATATATCCTCCGGCACGGAGACCTCCGTGCGGGAGCTCGTGGGGATCATCGCCGAGCTCTACGACTATCGCGGGGAGATCGTCTGGGACCCGTCCAAGCCCGACGGCCAGGCGCGCAAGATCTTCGACACCGGGCGGATGGTGCGGCTCCTCGGCTACGAGTGCCGGACCACGCTGCGGGAGGGGATACGGAAGACGATCGCGTGGCTCGAGGAGAACTATTCGAAGGGGAACGTGAGGCTGTGATCCTTGTTCTGGGGGCGCGGGGGTTCGTCGGCTCCGCCTTCCGCGCGGCGTGCGCGGAGGCGGGGATCGGGTTCAGGGGATCGAGCTGGAC
>CALLYX010000087.1 GCA_937858775.1 uncultured bacterium
TGGCCGGGGGGGAGCGCGACTTGGGGGCGTCCTTCTGCTGCCGCGGCCGGTCGGGGCGCTCGGCGTGGTCCTCTCGTATGCGGCGCGTGCGTTTCATGTGGATCCCTTTCCTCGCCGACCATCCGCGGGCGCCGCGCTTAGCGGGTTTGCCGGCGAGAAGGCCCGCGACGTGCCCGGCTCGCGGGCCTTGTCGCCGGCAAACCGGTTAAGCGCGGCGCCCGAGGATGTTCGTCAAGGAAAGGGATCCACATGAAACGCACGCACCGCATACGAGAGAACCACTCCGAGCTCCCCGACTGGCTGCGGAAAAAGAAGTATCCCCTCAAGTCGCGCTACCTCTCGGGCAAGAGGATCATGCCGAAGGGGCTTACCGGCCGGGAGAAGCTCGAGGACCTGATGCAGGAGACGTTCCTCGCGTACAACTCCGCCCGCCTGATGGAGGGGTGCCGGCTCTTCGCGCAGAAGATGCTCGAGCCGGACGTGACGGTCGGGATGAGCCTCGCGGGGGCGCTCACCCCGGCCGGGCTGGGGTGCTCCTGCGTGGTGCCGCTCATCAAGGCGGGGTTCGTGGATTGGATCGTCGCCACCGGGGCGAACCTGTACCACGACCTCCACTTCGCCTTCAACATGCCGCTCCACGTGGGGAGCCATCTCGTGGACGACGCGGAACTGCGCAAGAACGACGTGGTCCGCATCTACGACGTTCTCCTCGGCTATACCGACTGCCTTATGGCTACGGACGACATCCTGCGCGAGATACTCGTGCAGCCGGAGTTCCAGAAGGAGATGGGAACGGCCGAGATGCACCACCTCATCGGCAAGTACGCCGCCGAGTGGGAGCGGAAGGCGGGCCTGAAGGACGTCTCCGTCCTCGCGGCCGCCTACCGCGCTGGCGTCCCGTGCCACACGTCCTCACCCGGCGACTCGACGATCGGGATGAACGTCGCCGGCGTCGAGCTCCGCGGGAACAAGCTCCGCGTCAATCCGACCATCGACGTGAACGAGACGACCTCCTACGTGTTGGCGGCGAAGCGCTCGGGGGGGAAGAGCGCCGTGATGCTGATGGGGGGCGGCAGCCCCAAGAACTTCATGCTCCAGACCGAACCGCAGATCCAGGAGGTGCTCCGGATCAAGGAGGTCGGACAGGACTACTTCTTCCAGGTCACCGACGCCAGGCCCGACACCGGCGGGCTCTCAGGGGCGACGCCGCACGAGGCGGTGAGTTGGGGGAAGGTGGACCCGAACCGTCTGCCGGACGCCGTCGTCTGCTACACCGACACGACGATCGCGCTTCCCATCATCACGCACTACGCCCTCGCGACGCATCCGAAGCGAAAGCTCCGCCGGCTATACGACAATCGGCCCGCCATGATGGAGGCGCTGGTGAGGGAGTATTTCGCGCACAACAAGTAGGCGAAAGGCGGCGGCCGTCCACCCCTCCCCCCGGATCCGCTGGGGGGGGGGCGAAATCGCCCGCGCCGCGCCCCGGCCCTTCCTGCGCCGCTTCCGCGGCGCCCCGATCCGCCGCTCGGGCTCCCGATTACTCCGCTCATGCAAGAGTCCCCTGGCGCCCTCCACTCTGTTGCCGCTCCAACTCCTTCCAAGAGACGGCGCGCGCGGCGCAAAATCTCTTGTGCAAAAAGGGGAAGAGGCCGAGGCGTTGAGAGCTGTAGCAACGGCCGGGAAGAGGAAGGGCAAAGGGTTATCCCCTCCGAAACTTTCCACAAGGAAGAAGGGAGGGGACACCCCATGCCATCCACGATACTCAGCGTGCTGAATTTTCGATCCCGGGAGGCAAGACATGGATTCAGCGCCCAGGGAGGAAGAGAAGGATCTGCGGGGCATGGCGCGCATCATCTTCTTGAGCCCCCCGTCCCGTCCGCCCTGATACCCCTCGAGGCGCAGTTGCCTCACCGGGTACAACCCCCTTTCTTGGCCGGAAGCGGTTGTACCCTTTTGTCGCCAGGGCCGCTTGACAAGAACGATATCTCGCCGCCCGCCCCATCCCCATGGGGGTGGAACTACCACCCGAAAGCCCGCGCTTCACTTTACATCCCCCCCCTGGCGGGCAAAAAATGATATTGACTTCTCGGGCCGATGCGATATACTTTGGCGCGGATGTACCGGCAGGCTTAGAAGTCTTGAACCGCAAGGTGAAGATGTCTAAACCTTGCGGTTTTCGGTATATGGCCTTGTCGACAGTACAGTAAAAAGGAGGCGTGAACGCCATGCCGAAGGGCAAAGTGAAATGGTTCAGCAACCAGAAGGGATACGGCTTCATCACGTCCGAGACGGGCGGCGATGTGTTCGTGCACCACACCGCGATCCAGGGCGAAGGGTACAAGAGCCTTGAGGAGGGCCAGGAGGTCGAGTTCGAGGTCGAAAAGGGCCCGAAGGGCGACAAGGCGTCCCGCGTAGTCCCCCTGTAGTTCATCCTGCGGACGGGGCCCGGCGGCGGCGCCGGGCCCCTGTCCGTCATCGAGGTGATCCCAAAGCGCCGGTCCCGCGGATTGTTGACGCGAACCGGTGCCGTTTTTTACCCCCGTGCGTTTTGCCGCGTGGGGCGCGGGCGCATCGCATATATGGAATCCCGGCCGGCCCGCCCGCGGGCAGGGCGCCGGCGGCGGCGGTGGCGCCTGACCGGCGGCCCCCGCGGGTTTTTAGATCCTTGTTTATGAAACGGCCGGATATGCCGGCAGGCGGGACGCGCGCATGACACCGGTTGAGAAGATCCGCAACCTGGCGATCATTGCCCATATCGACCACGGCAAGACCACGCTGATCGACTCCATCTTCCGGGCCGCGCACGTCTTCCGCTCCAACGCGCGCGTCGAGGAGCGCGTGATGGACAGCCACGAGCTCGAGCGGGAACGCGGCATCACCATCCGGGCCAAGCATTGCACCGTGGAGTGGAACGGGTACCAGATAAACATCGTGGACACCCCCGGCCACGCCGACTTCTCCGGGGAGGTGGAGCGGGTCCTTTCGATGGTGGACGGGGTCCTGCTCCTCGTGGACGCCGTCGAGGGCCCCATGCCGCAGACGCGCTACGTCCTGATGCGCGCGCTCCGGCTCGGCCTCCGCGCCGTGGTCATCGTCAACAAGGTGGACCGCCCCCGGGCGGACACACTCCGCACCCTCAACAAGACGTTCGACCTGTTTGTCGAGCTCGGGGCGAACGACGCCCAGGCCGACTTCCCCGTCCTGTACGGCTCCGGGCTCGAGGGGTGGTTCGTGCGCGACCCGGCCCTCCAGGGGACGCGCGGGATGGCCGCCCTCTTCGAGACGATCGCCGCCTGCGTGCCGCCCCCGCGGGTCGAGCGGGACGCGCCATTCCTCATGCAGGTGAGCACGCTGGCGTGGAGCGACTACTTCGGGCGGATCGGGTGCGGGCGCGTCCTCCAGGGCGTTCACCGCCTCGGCGAACCGCTCGTGCGGACGATGACGAGGTGGACCCGCGCCGCCGGGGCGGCGGCGGGGCGTCTCCACGCCGACAGGGCGTGGGAGGTGGTCGGCACCGAGGAGGCCTCCTCCGCCCATCTCTGGGTGACGCGCGGGCTCGATCGGAAAGAGGTCGGGGAGGTCCGCGCCGGGGATATCGTCTGGCTGGCGGGGCCCGAGGGGATAGGGATCGGCGACACCTTCTCGGCGCCCTTCATCGAATCACCCGCCCTCCCGCCGCTCGATATCGGCGAGCCGACCGTCTCCATGTTCTTCCTCGTCAACTCCGGCCCCCTCTCCGGGCGGGAGGGGTGCGCCGTGACGATGCGGCAGATCCGCGAGCGGCTCGACCGCGAATCGCGCGTCAACGTCTCCCTCCGCGTGGAGGAGACGGGGCGTGCCGACCGGGTGAAGGTCTCAGGGCGCGGGGAGCTCCACCTGGCCGTCCTCATCGAGGAGATGCGGCGCGAGGGGATGGAGCTGTGCGTGACGCGCCCGGAGGTCATCACCTCCGTGGACGCGGAGGGGAACACGCTCGAGCCGATGGAGCATCTCGTCATCGACGTCCCCGAGGAGTTCCAGGGGGTCGTCCTGGAGAAGGTGTCCCGGCGCAGGGGCGAGATGACCGCGATGCAGGAGAACGGGCGCGGGGTCATCCGGCTCGACTTCAGCATCCCGACGCGCGGCCTCATCGGCTACCGGGGCGAGTTTCTAACGGACACCCGAGGCCTCGGCATCATCTCCAGCCGCTTCAGCGGCTACGGAAGGTGGCGCGGGGAGATCGCCTCGCGCAACCGCGGCTCGATGATCTCCATGGACACCGGCCCGGCGACCTCGTACGCCCTGAAGAACCTCCAGGTCCGCGGCACGCTCTTCGTGGCGCCGATGGACCCGGTCTACGCCGGGATGATCGTCGGGGAGTATTCGCGCCCCGAGGATATGCCGTGCAACCCCACGAAGAAGAAGCATCTTTCGAACTGCCGATCGGCGACGAAGGAGCTCTTCGAGGGGTTGAAGGTCCCCCGGACGCTCACGCTCGAGGGGGCGATCGAGTGGATCGCCCCCGACGAGCTCGTGGAGGTCACCCCGAAGTCGATCCGCGTCCGGAAGGCGATCCTCGGCGCCGAGGATCGCAAGAAGGCGTACCGCAGGGTGGCCGCCGCGGGGGGGTGAGCCGCCCCGCCCCCTCCCCCGATTACTCCCGCGCCAGCGAGCCGGCCGCGAGAAGCGCGATCCCGTACGCCCCGGCCGCCAGCAGGTAGACCGCCCTGAAACCGAGCGACATCGCGATCATCACGCTCAAGACGCTCCCGACCACCGTCGCGTAGGAGTTCATCGCCCACCCCCACGGGACCAGGCGCAGGCGGCGCCGCCCCAGGATCCTCACCCCCGCCGGGAACGGCATCCCGAGAAAGAAGCCGTGGAGACCGGCGGCGGCGACGGCGAGAGAGACGCGGCCGGGCGTCGAGATCAAGAGGCCCCGGGCTACGACCATCGGGAGGAGCCGGACGGCCGCAACGATGAGGGCGATGTTCACGGCGAGGACGGCGCGCAGCCCCCTCGGCTCGGAGACGCCGAGCCGGCGGCTGCAGAGCGACCCGAGGCCCGCGGCGGCAAGGAGGGAGGATAGAACGACCGCGAGTGAGAGGGACGGGTGGCCGAGCAGCAGTGTGAGGCGTTGCATAAGGCAGATCTCGACGAAGATGAAGCCGAACCCAAGGGTGGCGAAGTAGGCGATCGGGAGGAGCGCCGCGGGCGTGAGTTCGCAGCCTTGGGCCCTCGCCATCGGCAGGATGAGGAAGACGAAGGAGAGGACGGCGGCCTCCGCGAGGATGCAGAGTAGGATGAAGTCGCCGTGGGGGACGACCTTGAAATATTTCATGTCGTTGTACCATGAGATCGTCCTCGGCAGGCCGGGGTCCCTCGTACGCCCCCACGATACGTAATGGTTGATGAACGGCCAGTCGTCCGTCGACGGGGCGAGGATCGCCACGTCCCTGCGGTACCATTTTCGCGGGTCCCGGGAACGGAGGAATCTTTCGTACCACGACCCCTCGCGGACGACCCGGTCGGGGAGGAAGCGCGGCGCGAGCCTCATCTGCCCGGCGAGATCGAGTATCCGGTCGATCTCGGGCGTCGTCCACGGCGACTTCTTGACGTACGTGTCGTCGTTCAGGATGACGATATGCCGCCACGGCTCCGCCACCCCGTCCAGGCGAAGCGCCTCCATCGCGACGGAGGCGACGCGGATATCGCCGTGACGCCGGAGGTTGACGATGCCGTCCGGGGTAAGGCGCCGCAGGTAGAGCCGGAACGCCTCCACCGTCACGAGGTACGTCTCCGAGACGTTCAGCGCCCCGGAGGCCAGCGCGACGGGGGTGAAGTTGTTCACCTGCTGGATGACGTCGAACGCCTCCCGCGTGCGCTCGAGGTAGCTCCTCCCCTCCGCGCAGACCATCCGGATGTGCGGCTTCTCGTACGGGCGCCCGATGAAACCCGCGAACTTCTTCACAACCGCCTCGACGACCAGCGGGTCCATCTCGATCCCCACGACCTCCCTCGCCCCGAACCCGGCCGCGGCTACGACCTCGTGGCTCCCCGCCGCCCCGATGACGGCGACGCGCCCCGGTTCCCTGAGCCTGTAGACGAGCGAATCGCGCCTCCCGCCCCACTTCGCCTTGTCGAAGCCGCGCTCGAAGTCGCCGTCGAAACGGATGAGGCTCGACTGGTTGGTCCCGCCGTCAATCCAGAGCACGGCGAGGTCGGGGCCCCACTCGGCGACATCAACGCGCGAGAGCGCCCCCCAGCGGCTCCATCGGATCCGGCCGGCCAGCCAATCCTTCTTGAAGACGCGCTTGTGGTCGCGCGGGATCATGGGGACGATCCCCCCGGCGAAAGGCGAGAGTGCGGCCGCGGCGAGGACGGCGAAGATGAGGGCCGCCCTGCAGGCGCGCGTGCATCCGTCGGATAGGAGGAGGGCGGAGGCGAGCGCCATCGCCGCGACGACGCACGCGGTCCCCATCGGCTTCAGCGGGGTGATGCAGATGAAGAGAAGGAGGCAGCCGCCCCCCGCCCCGAGAAGGTCGCCGAAGTAAAGGCGGTCCGCCTGTTCGCTCCAGGCGGAGAGGCCGATGCTCACGGCCCTCCCGACGAAGTAGAAAGGCGCCCCTATGACCGCGTAGTAGAGGAGGAGGTAGAAGATCTGCAGGCCCTGGCCGCTCAGCGCGTGGGAGACCTTTACGGGGGAGAGATGCGCGAAGGCCATCGCGAGCAGCGCTACGCCCGCGAAGGCGGCGGCCGCGCGCCGCATCGCCCGCGCCGCATCCTCGTTCGCGGGAAGGCCGCGCAGGTTCAAAACGACCCCGGCGAGGCCGAGGCCGAAGAGCGCGGTCGAGATGATCAGGAACGCGTAATGCGCGAAGAAGAGGAACGAGAAGACCCTCACGAAGGTGAGCTCAAGCAGGAGCGAACCGGCGGAGACGAGGCCGATCGCCGCGACGATCCGGGTCGTGGACGGTTTCATGCGCTTTTTCACGCCGGCGCGCCGTGGCCGGAATTTATGGAAGTATATCAGGGAAGGGCGGACAGCGCGCCGATTATTTCATTGGAATATCCGGGCGAAGGGGCATTGTAACGTAGCAATGCAAGGCGTTGTCCATGAGGGTGGGGCGGCGACATCAGCGGCGCCGGGTTGCGTTCTACAAGGCCCGCTGCCTCCTTTGGCCGGCCCGTCTCGAAAACTCTTTCCCCCCGGAACTGGCTGAGACGCGTTCGCCCGGACGCGCGCCGTCCTTCCGCGATTGGAGCGGCGAAACACCCCTCGAATTGCCCTCCAAGGCCTTGCGAAGGGTCAAAACAGCGATACCGCCCCCCCGTGCGGAAAGATGCCGGGGTTCGCCCCCCGAATCACATTGCGAAGACTGCGCCTTTTCAACGCCCTTTTACGGGGCGTGCGCGGCGGATTTGTGCGATACTCTTTTAACGCTGGGAGAACCCGCACCCTTCCGGAGGAGACGGGCGGTGGTCACGAGGGGGCTGCTCAAGGAACTCAGAAGGCAATACGCCCTTCGCTGGCACGGCCCCCACGGTGTCTGCCACTGGGCCCGGGTGCGCGAGAACGGGCTTCGCCTCGCCCTGCTGACGGGGGCGCGGGTCGAGGTCGTGGAGCTCTTCGCCGTGCTGCACGACGCGCGGCGGGAGAGCGAGGGGCGCGACCCAGAGCACGGCCCGCGCGCGGCCGAGTTCGCGGCGACGCTGCAGGGGCGCCTCTTCACCCTTTCGGACCCCGACTTCGCGCTCCTGCGCACGGCGTGCGCCGACCATACGAAGATGCTCACGCACGGCGACATCACCGTGCAGACTTGCTGGGACGCGGACCGGCTCGATCTCGGGCGCGTAAATATCGCCCCGCGGCCGGAGTACCTCTCCACCGCAGCCGCGAGAGACCCGGATTTCATCGCCTGGGCCCACCGCCGCAGCACACGCTTCGCGATCCCGGACATAGTCTACGGGGAATGGTCATGCGCTTGAACGGGGGCCCCGCCGCGGCCCGGCACCGCGCGGCGAGGCAAGCCCGGTTCGGGACGGCGCTCCTCCTCGCCGCGTACGCGGCCGTCGGCGCCGGCCGCGCCGGCGCCGGGCAAGTGTGGGGCTTCGCCGTGGTCTCCGACCCGCACGGCGCCGGGAGGGCGTGGCGGGCGGCGCTCGAGGAGATACGGGACCGGTCGGTCAATCCGCCCCCCGCCTTCCCGCCGGCGGAGCTGGTCGCCGTCGCCGGCGACATGGATCCGGCCCCGCCGCACTACGAGTCGTTCCTGAAGGTCTTTTCCCGCGCCGCGCCGCCCCCGCTCTTTCTGCCGGTGATCGGAAACCACAGCGACGAGGAGAAGCACGACGAGATCTGGTACGTCAGGGACACGATCATCCCGGCCATCCCCGGGGCCGTCAGGCGGCGGGCCGGCTCGTGCGACTTCCTCGTGGACCACCGCAACGCCCGCTTCGTCGTGGTCGACGCGTACACCGAGCTCGGGGCGAAGGGGGTCATCAACGAGGCGGGGAGGGAATGGGTCCGGCGGGCTATCGAGTCCGCGCCGCCGTCCATCGCGCACGTCTTCGTCTTCTCGCATGAGCCGGCGTTCCCCCGCTACCGCCACTTGGGCAGTTCGTTCAACGCCGATCCGCGCGCGCGCGACTCCTTCTGGCGCATGCTGGTGGCGAACCGCGGCAAGGTGAGGGCTTTCTTCACGGGGCACACGCACAGGTATTACCGGATGCGCGTGCGCGACCCCGGGGGGCGTGCCGCAGGGGACAGGTCGCGCTTCCCGGACGAGGATGGAGGCGTCTGGCAGGTGGACGCCGGCGCCGTCGGACCCGGCATCGCGCGCACGATCGTGCAAGTGCGGGTTGACGGGGCGAGGGTGGACGCGCGCGTTCTCCAGTCGGGATTCTGGAGGCCGGCGGCCTTCAGGGTCAGGGACGAGTGGGCGCTGCACGAATGAGACCGCCTTCCCCGCGCCTGCCTGCGGAACGCCGTATCTCTTCCCGGGGAGGTGGCGTATGATCTCGATCCGAGCGGCCGTCCTCCTGGGCCTCTTTCTCACCGCGGCCTTCCGCGCCTCCGCCGGGGCCGCCGACCCGTCCGCGGCGGCGAAGCTCGCCCCCTGGGTCGTCGAGCGGACTGAAGGGGGCGGCGAGGCCGAGTTCCTGATCGTCCTCGCCGACCAGGCGGACCTCTCGGGCGCGGCGGAGTTCGCCACGCGCGTCGAAAAGGGCATGTACGTCTTCGACACCCTCCTGAAGAAGGCCCGCGCCACGCAGCGGCCCATTCTCGACTGGCTGACCGCCCGCGGGATCGAGCACCGCTCCTTCTACATCGTCAACGCGATCTGGGCGAAAGGGGGGCGCGACACCGTCCTCTCCCTCGCCTCGCGCGGCGACGTCGAGCGGATCGAGGGGAACCCGCAGATCCGCAACGATCTCCCCGCCCCGGCGGGGCGGACGGACCCGGGGGCGCGGGCGGGGATCGAGGCGAACATCAGCTATGTCCGCGCACCTGAGGTATGGGCCCTTGGCTACACGGGGCAGGGGATCACGGTCGGCGGGCAGGATACCGGCTACGACTGGACCCATCCGGCCCTGAAGGGGCAATATCGAGGATGGGACGGCTCGGCCGCCGACCACGACTACAACTGGCACGACAGCATCCATTCGGGCGGCGGCCCCTGCGGCCACGATTCGATCGAGCCGTGCGACGACAACGGCCACGGCACGCACACCATGGGGACGGCCGTCGGCGGCGACGGGGGCTCGAACCGGATCGGCATGGCCCCGGGGGCGAAGTGGATCGGGTGCAGGAACATGGCGGCCGGGGTCGGCACCCCCGCCTCGTACCTGGAGTGTTTCGAATTCTTCCTCGCGCCGTATCCCGTGGGCGGCGCCCCCGGAGACGGCGACCCGACCATGGCCCCCGACGTGACGAACAACTCTTGGGGGTGCCCGGCCTCGGAGGGATGCTCCCGGGAGACGCTGAGGGCCGCGGTTGAAGCGCAGCGGGCCGCCGGGATCATGACGGTGGTCTCGGCGGGAAATGACGGGCCCAACTGCTCGAAGATCGCAGATCCGCCCGCGATCTACGACGCCTCGTATACCGTCGGGGCGCTGAAGAAGGGGGAGGACGCCATCGCCTCGTTCAGCAGTCGCGGGCCCGTGACAGCGGACGGAACGGAGATCGTCAAGCCGGACATCTGCGCCCCCGGCACGGCCATCAGGTCAAGCGTCCGGGGAGGGGGCTACCAGAGCATGCAGGGCACATCCATGGCCGGCCCCCATGTCGCGGGGGCGGTGGCGCTCCTCTGGTCCGCTAGGCCTGAGTTGAGAAGGCGGATCGACGAGACGGAGGACGCGCTCAACGCCGCGGCGGTCCACATCCCCTCCACGGCGTGCTCGAGCAGCGGGGTTCCCAACAATGTCTTCGGTTACGGTCGCTTGGACGTTCGGGCGGCGGTCGGGGATCCCCCCACGGCCGTTCCGACCGCCTCCCCGGCACCGACGCCCCCCCCGACCGCCGTCCCGACATCGACGGTCACCCCGGACCCCACGCCATCGCCTTTCCACCCCGAGGAGATCGTGCTGAATGCGGTGTCGTTCGAGGAGGGCGAAACGCTGACGGCGGAGTTCGTCTTGAGGCGGGATATCGCCAGGCCGTTCGCCGCTTACGCGGCCATCGTCCTCCCCGACTCCTCGACGGTCGACGCGGCGACGCTCGGTCCCGTGAGGCCGGTCGCGGCGTTCATGCCGGCTCTCGGCGCGCCGTTCTCGCGCACGCTCATCTCCCGCCCCGTCCCGCCTGGAGCGCCGGCAGGGCGTTACGAGATCGTGGCGGCGTTCTTCGATCCGTACGCCCCTGTCACGGACAGGAGGGACGCCTTTCTCGAGGCCTCCGCCGCGTTCGAGACGCGGTGACGGCGCCCCCCCGCCGAAGCGGCTCTTCCCGGGGGGCAAGCCCTTCCGGCGGCGTGTTCCGGCCCCGCAACCCGGTGGCGCGGCGCTGTTCGTGATGGTGTCCCAGCAGATGGGCGTGGAGGCGCCGGACATGAGCCGCGTCGTCCAGGGCATCGTTGCCGGCGTGGGGTTCCTGGGCGCGGGCACCATCCTCAAAGGCAGTGGGGAGGAAAAGGTCCATGGCCTGACGACCGCTGCGGGCATCTGGCTCACCGCCGCCATCGGTACGGCGGCCGGGCTCTGCCTGGAAACCACCGCCGGGCTCAGTGCCGTGCTTGCCTTTGCCCTGCTGGGCGCCCTGCCGCTGCTGCAGCGGGTGCTGACGCGGGGCACCGGCGCGCCGCCAGATCGCAGCCAATAGCTTGCAGCGGAGACGCTCCGCTTCACACTACATTTGCACGAGCGCGCTAACC
>CALLYX010000088.1 GCA_937858775.1 uncultured bacterium
CCCGACCAGCTCGACGAGGGGCTGGCGAAGCAGGAGGACTCCGAGAAGCGGATCGGCGAGATCCTGATCGCCCTCGGCTCCATCAGGGAGGAGGACCTTCTCCAGGCCCTGGGCGAGCAGTTCGGCCTTCCCTACCTGAAATCCCTCACGCCCGAGATGACGGACCGTAAGCTCATAGCGCGCGTCCCGCGCAACTTCGCCCAGGCGCACCAGATCGTCCCCCTGAGCCGCGAGGGCGGGGCGGTCGTCGTCGCGACCGCCGACCCCCTCAACACCCAGCCGCTCGACGACATCGGCCTCCTCCTCGAGTGCGAAACGCACGTCGCGATCGCGAAGGCGTCGGAGATCGCCCACGTGATCAACACCGTCTACATGCACGCGGAGAGCGCGGCGGAGGATCTTATCGAGGATATGGGGGCCGAGCGGGGGGCCGGGGGGGAGAAGGTCTTTGACCTGTCGGAGCAGGCGGCCGAGGACCTGATGGATATCGACGACAAGGCCCCGGTCATCAAGCTCGTCAACCTCATGATCTACCAGGCGGCCAAGTCGCGGGCGAGCGACATCCACATCGAGCCGTACGAGAAGGAGCTCAAGGTCCGCTTCCGCATCGACGGCGTCCTCCACAACACGCTCACCCCCCCGAAGCGCTACCAGTCGGCGATCATCTCCCGCGTCAAGATCATGTCCAACATGAATATCGCGGAGAAGCGCCTGCCCCAGGACGGCCGGATCAAGATCAAGATGCCCGACCGCGAGATCGACCTCCGCGTCTCCACCATCCCGATCGTACACGGCGAGCGCGTGGTGATGCGCCTCCTCGACCGCGGGGCGATGTTCTACGGCCTGGAGGACCTCGGATTCAGCCCGGACAAGCTGGCCAGATTCAACCGCCTGATCGGGATGCCGTACGGCATCATCCTCGTCACGGGCCCCACCGGGAGCGGAAAATCCACGACGCTCTACGGCGCCCTCAGCAAGATCAACACGGAGGACCGGAACATCCTCACGATCGAGGACCCGGTCGAGTACCAGATCCCGGGGATCGGCCAGATACACGTGAAGCCGAAGATCAACCTCACCTTCGCGAACGGCCTCCGCCACATCCTCCGCCAGGACCCCGACGTCATCATGGTCGGGGAGATCCGCGACCTCGAGACCGCGGAGATCGCCATCCAGGCCTCGCTCACCGGCCACCTGGTCTTTTCCACCCTCCACACCAACGACGCGGCCGGCGCCATCACCCGCCTGATCGACATGGGGGTCGAGCCGTTCCTCGTCTCCTCCTCCGTGATCGCCATCATGGCCCAGCGCCTCGTGCGCATCATCTGCCCGAAGTGCAGGGAGGAGTACGCGCCGCCGGTTGAGTCGCTCCGCGCCCTCGGCCTGTCCGCGGGGGACCTCCCGCGCGGCAAGGTCTCCCGCGGCAGGGGGTGCGACCATTGCATGGGGACGGGCTATCGCGGCCGGAGCGGAATCTTCGAACTGCTGCACATCGACGAGGAGATACGGCAGCTCATCCTGGACCGGATCTCCTCCAACATCATCAAGAAGAAGGCGATCGAGAAGGGGATGCTGACCCTCAGGCGCGACGGCGCCATGAAGGTGGCGAACGGGGTCACGACAATCGAGGAGGTCCTGCGGATCACGCAGGAAGAGGTCATCGAGCCCTGACTCGGCGCCGCCACCCGCGACCCGCAGGACCCGTTCCCATGCCCGCGTTCAAGTACAAGGCGTTCGACCAGGAGGGGAAGGCGGCCGCCGGCGTGATCGACGCCGACTCCGCCAAGGACGCCCGCGCGCGCCTGCGCGCCCAACAGCTCTTCGCCACCGACGTCAGGGAGACGGAAAAAGGCCTCGGCCTGAGCACCCACATCAGCCTCAAATCCGTGCTCAGGCGCGTCGGCCTGCGCGACGTGGCGGTGGTCACCCGCCAGCTCGCCACCCTGATCAAGGCCGGCCTCCCCCTCGTGAACGCCCTCCAGGCGATAGAGGACCAGCTCGCCGACAGCCCCTTCCGGGCGACGATCATCGAGGTGCGGGAGGACGTGAACCGCGGCGTCGGCCTCGCCGACGCCCTCGAGAGGCACCCCGGGATCTTCACCCCCCTCTACGTCAACATGGTGCGCGCCGGCGAGTCCGCGGGGGCGCTCGACGTCATCCTCGACCGGCTCGCCCTATTCAGCGAAAAAACGCTCGCCCTCCAGGGCAAGGTGCGATCAGCGATGGTCTACCCGATCTTCATGTCGGTGGTGGCGGTGCTCGCCATCGGCATCCTCCTCACGTTCGTCGTGCCGTCCGTGACCAAGATCTTCACCGAGACGAACCGCGCCCTGCCCGGCCCGACCGTCCTGCTTCTCGCGGTCAGCGCCTTCATGCAGTCGTACTGGTGGGCCCTCCTCCTCGGCGCGGCGGCCGCCGCGGCGGCTTTCAGGCGCCTGGCCCGCCGCCCGGCGATGCGCCTCGTCGTGGACCGGGCCAAGCTGCGCGCGCCGGTCTTCGGCGCCCTCGTCCAGAAGCTCGCCGTCTCGCGCTTCTCGCGGACCCTCTCCATCCTGGCCGCGAGCGGCGTCCCGATCCTCAAGGCGATGGGCATCGTTCGGACGATCGTGGGCAACGAGGTGCTCGCGCGCGCCATCGACGGGGCGTGCGAGGCGGTCGGGGCGGGGAAGTCGATCGCGGAGCCGCTCGCCGCGAGCGGCGTCTTCCCGCCGATCGTGACCCACATGATCGCGGTCGGCGAGACCAGCGGGCGCCTCGAGGAGATGCTCCAGAACGTCGCCGACGCGTACGACCGCGAGGTGGAGAATTCCGTGGCCGCCCTCGTCTCGCTTCTCGAGCCGCTCATGATCATCACCATGGGGGGCGTGGTGGGGTTCATCGTCTTCGCGATCCTGATGCCGATCTTCGAGATGAACGAGCTGGTGAAATGAACAAAGGGCGCCGGGAAGGCGTATAATGGACGGGAAGGCCCCGCCAGACCCCCGCCCCCCGGGGGCGCGGGGGCCGTTGAAAGGCGGTGGGATCATGTCCGGTGGAAATCGCGGTTTCACCCTCATCGAGCTGCTTGTCGTGCTGGTCATCCGCGGCCTGCTCGCGGGGCTTGTCGGCCCGAGGTTCATCGGCTTCATCAAGCCGTCCCAGGTGAAGACCGCGCGCATCCAGATCAAGCATATCGAGCAGGCGGTCCAGGCGTACTACCTGGAGAACAACGCCGTCTACCCCCCCTCCCTCGACGCCCTCGTCCCCGACTTCATGGAGGAGATGCCGAAAGACCCGTGGGGAAACCCGTACGTCTACACCTGCCCCGGCAGCCACGGGAAGGACTTCGACATCGTGTCCGGGGGGCCGGACAAGTCGGTAGGCGGCAGCGATGACATCACCAACTACACGACGAATTGAACCGGGGCACGGCTTCACCCTGGTGGAGCTCTGCGTGGTGCTGGTCATCGTGGGCCTCGTTCTCGCCGTCGTCACCCCCCGCTTCGGGGCCATGCTGACGCGCGGCACCCTCCGCAGCGAAGCCCGCCGGCTGTCGGCCGCCGCCCGGCACCTGAGCGGCGAGGCCGCCCGCACCGGAAAGCCCCATTACCTCAACATCGACGTCGGGAAGGACGCCTACTGGGTCACCGTCGACGAGGGGAGGGGGCGCCCCGCCGAGCCGTCCGATCCGCTCGCGGCGGCGTACGTGCGCTCGGAGGGGGTCCGGTTCAAGGACGTCGCCGTGGCGGGGCGGGGCGGGCGGGCGGGCGGGGTGCAGCGGATCGGCTTCTTCAGGCGCGGGGAAAACGACGAGGCGGTGATCCATCTCTCCGACAACGCGCGCAGGCGGAACGTATCGGTCCACCTCAAACCGTACGGCGGCCGGACGGCAATCCATGATTACTACTACAAATGACCGCGGCCGGGCGGCCCCGGGA
>CALLYX010000089.1 GCA_937858775.1 uncultured bacterium
CCCTTCCCCTCCGTCCACTCCGCGCACCCCGGGGCGGATTCGATGGCTTCCGGATCCCGCCCATTCCGGGGGAAAACCATCCCCAAATTCCGTTCGATATCCTGTTGACACCACGGTCCAACCTGTTATCGTACTGATGCGGGCACCCGGCACCCGCCCGCCTCCAAGGAGGTAGCATGAAAGCCGCCGTTGCCGTCCTAGCCCTCATCGTCCTTGCGGTCGCCGCCGCGCCGTGTACCGCGCAGGAGCATCCGGCCGCCGCGCAGATTCCCGCGCAGGAGATCGCCCCGCCGCTTCCCGGCGCCGCCCCCGCCCGCT
Source organism: uncultured bacterium (assembly GCA_937858775.1). Classification (GTDB taxonomy): domain Bacteria; phylum Auribacterota; class Tritonobacteria; order UBA1439; family UBA1439; genus UBA1439. Next base: position 319 of record CALLYX010000089.1, read on the forward strand.
CCGCCATCCCCGCCGCCCCCGTCTCATACGGGGAGAAACCGGCGATACGGAAGATCGGCGAAGGATCAAAAGAGCTCGGCGAGAAGACCGGCAAGTTCTTCGCCGACACCACGAAGAAGACCGGGAAGTTTTTCGGCGACGCCGGCATGAAGACCGGCAAGTTCTTCAAGGGCCTTTTCGTCAAGGAGTGAACCGGGCCGGCGCGGTCGGCGCAAGGGAGGGCCATGCCCATGATCATACGGGGCGCACTCATCCAGGCATCGAACGTCAAGAACCCCGCCGCGGACATATCCAAGATGAAGCCGGCCGAGGTCAGGAAGGAGCTCGCCGCGATCAAGGAGGCGATGATCCGCAAGCATATCGCCCTCATCGGCGAGGCGGCAAAGCGCGGCGCCCGGATCTGCTGCCTCCAGGAGATCTTCTTCGGCCCGTATTTCTGCGTCGAGCACGACAAGCGCTGGTACGACACCGCGGAGCCGATCCCGGGCCCGACCGTCGAGCGGATGCGCGGGCTTGCGAAGAGGCACGGGATGGTGCTGATCGCCCCGATCTACGAGACCACTGTCCCCGGGGTGTACTATAACACCGCCGCCGTGATCGACTCGGACGGGAAGCTCCTCGGCATCTACCGCAAGAACCACATCCCGGACGTCGAGCCCGGATTCCGCGAGAAGTTCTTCTTCAAGCCTGGCAATCTCGGCTATCCGGTTTTCGACACCGCCGCGGGGACCGTCGGGGTCTATATCTGTTACGACCGCCATTTCCCGGAGGGGGCTCGCATCCTCGCCCTGCACGGCGCCTGGATCATCTTCAACCCGTCCGCAACCGTCAGCGGCCTCTCCAAGTACCTGTGGGAGATCGAGCAGCCCGCGCACGCCGTGGCCAACGGGATCTTCGTCGGCGCCGTGAACCGCGTCGGTGTCGAGCCGCCGTGGAATATCGGGAAGTTCTACGGCTCCTCCTACTTCTGCAACCCGCGCGGCAAGATCATCGCCAAGGGGAGCGAAGACCGGGACGAGATCGTCGTGGCGGATCTGGACACCGACCAGGTCAAGGAGGTAAGGGACACATGGCAGTTCTTCCGTGACCGCCGCCCCGAGACCTACGGCGACTTGGTGAAACAACTGCCCTGACGCGGCTGGGAGCCTCCCCCCGGCGCGCTGGGGCACCGCCTACAGCGCGGGCGGCTACGGAACGCTCCTGGAGTATCTGGCGCTCGACAGGTTTATCGACCGGGTGAAACCCGACTCGGTCGTATTACAGGTGCGCCACAACGACTTCGTCAACAACTCGTTGGCCCTCGATCGGGCGAGCCATTTCAACAATAACATCCTGGTGCGCCCTGCCTGATCAACGGTAGGATCGAGTACCGGTTCCCCCGGTTTCCGGGCAGGGCGCGGCTGTTCCTATCCCCGTATTCGAGGTTGTGCGCCATGCTCTTCTCCGGCCTTGAAAAAGGGCGCGCCCTGCCTGCCCGGAAGGGGATCCAGCGCAGCGTCGAGGAAGCCATGGGCCGGGGGATGGAGTATCCCGATTCCTCGGCAGCCGTCTCCGCCACCGAGACGCCGATAGGCAAGTTCAAGGAACGGGCCCCGGGGCGACACCCGTCATCGCGTTCTCCGCGGACCTGTACCCCCCGTGCTTCGGGCAATTCGACCGGGTATTCGAAAAGGAGAGGACTCCATTCATATGGGAGGTGCCCCGGCGGTTCCGGGAGGCGGAACGCAGGGGGGCCTTGCTGAAACTGCCAGACGGGTCGCACTTCAACGAGGCGGGGCACCGCGTCCGCGGCGGGCTACTTTCGGGGGCGGTCGCCGGGGGCGGATACCCGAGGGGAGGCCGGACCGCCGTGCCTTAAAGCCGTGGCGCCGCGGTGCCCCGTAATGCTATATTAACGTCCAGCAACCCCCTTCATCGAGGAGGCCATCCATGAGCGGCATGACGCGGTCGATCGAGCGCCCCGTGAAGGAACGTGTCAAGGATTGGAAAGAGATCAACAAGCCGGTCCCCCCCAACCTCGCACTGAAGGAGGCCGTCCGCTGCAACTACTGCCTTGAGGCCCCGTGCACCGCCGGCTGCCCGAGCGGCGTAGACGTGAGACGCCGATAGGCAAGTTCAAGGAACGGGCCCCGGGGCGACACCCGTCATCGCGTTCTCCGCGGACCTGTACCCCCCGTGCTTCGGGCAATTCGACCGGGTATTCGAAAAGGAGAGGACTCCATT
>CALLYX010000090.1 GCA_937858775.1 uncultured bacterium
GATCGCCGACGGCATCGCGTACATCTTGCGTCGCTTGGGCAAGGGCCCTCTCTGTGTGCGGGCGGTTGTCGAGGATACCCGACAACTCACCTTTGCCTCGCTTCTATAAAAAACGGGGAAAGTCCTGGACAACTACAGGTTGACCGGCCCGCGGCGATGGGGTACACTGTCCGCCGTGAGGGATATCGTATGACGCATCTCAAGAGAACCGCGCTTCTGTGCGCCGCGCTCCTCGCGCTGGGCCGCGGGGCCGCGTTTCCCCTCAGCATGCTCAGGCCCGGCGAGCCCCGCTTCAAGTTCAACAAGCTCGTCGCCCCGGTAAGGGCTGATGCGGGGGACGAGTTCAAGATCGTGGCCTTCGTGACCCCCCTCCAGAACATCTGGGATGACGAGAGGATCTTCATCCACCTGATCACCCCGGATGCCGTCATGAAGGAATACCCCGCGCAGGGGTGGCATCAGAAGGGCATCGCGGTCAACGCCAACACCGCCCCGGGCATCCCGTCCCAGCGGTGGATCGTGGGGGAGGACGTGCAGCTCGGCCCCGTAACCATCGAGCTCCCCCGCGGCCTGGCCCCCGGGAAGTATCTCGTGCAGATGGGGCTCTTCCACGTCAGCGACCCCGCCAGGGAGATATTCGTGCGCGAGCCGTACGTGAACAAGGAGATCTCGGACTGGATCGTCGGCTCGATCGAGATCGGTGCGCCGCGCCAGGCGAGGCATGAAGGCCGGCTCGAGCTCATGCTGAGCGACTTCGAGACCCTCGGGGACGTGAAGAAGTGGGAATCCGGGAGGCGCGGCGAGCTCGGCCTGGTGGGGCCGGGGGAGGCGCTGGCCGGGGATTACTCCGGCTGTCTCGCCTTCCCGACGAAAGCTTATCTTCCAATCGTGATGCTCCAGAGCTTCTTCGAGAGCGCGGCGCCTGAGTACACCGACTGGGACCAGTACGACTACCTGGAGTTTCTCTTCCAGGGCGAGTTCGTCCCCGGCCTGATGGATGCGGGCCACATCGCGATCCAGGTCAAGGACGCGGGCGGGGCCAGGTTCCAGCGCCAGCTCTCCGACCTGGAGAGGGACACCGTCGACAATGCGGCCAGGGCGGAGATGGCGGAACCGGGCGCCGGAACGGCGCCGGCGGCGAAGGGCGCCCCCCCGAGCGCGGCGGGCGGAAACGGCGCCGATGCCCCGCCGCGGGAATTGCTGAAATCGGCGAGACGGACCCCCGCGCCGGGGGCCGCCGGAAACGGGGGGGAGGGGCGGGGCCGGGGATCGATCGGCGCGGTCTACAGGATGCGCCTCCCGATCGTCGACATCGCCTCGCGTGTAGACATAGGTAACATCCGGCATCTCGGTTTCTGGGCGTGGGGCCTCCCGGAGGAGGGGGAGTGGTACCTGACCGGCCTTATCGACGACGTCAAGCTTGTGGCGGAGAAGGGGAAAAAACCGGACTGGTCCGAGCCGTTCGTCGTCTTCGAGGGGATCGAATGTCCGGAAAGCGCGACCCCCGGGAGCGCCATCAAGATCTCCGCGGAGTTCACCATCGCCCGCAAGTTCCGGCAGGATTACTCGCTCTTTATCCATGTCATTCGCGAAGATCCTCCGCATTACACCATGCAGGTGGAGAGGAATCCGTTCCGTTCGACGAGCACGTGGGAGGTCGGTCGGAGGCACTCGGAGGGCCCGATCTACGTTCCCGTCCCCCAGGATGCGCCCCCGGGAAGGTACTTCATCAACATGGGGTTCTTCAAGACCCGGGACGACCAAGTCGCCGGCGGCGCGTATGTCAACACCTACTGCTGGTCCGACGGCATCTACACGGAGGAACAGCCGCTTTCCCCCGTCGACTATATCAAGCAGCCGTACCTCAACAGGAACTCGAAGGAGAAGTGGACGGTCGGCAGGATAGACATCCTCCAGCGCGGGAGGGCAAGATCCGCTGCGGCCGCCGGGGACGAGGCAAGGGAGATGGAGGGCCTGATCAGGAACACGCAGGCCGACATCCTGTCGAAACCGGCCCCCGCGAACCTCAACGAGCCGCCCCGCCC
>CALLYX010000091.1 GCA_937858775.1 uncultured bacterium
CCGGGAGGCCGCTCCCGCGCACCGCGCGGAGCATCTCCCCCAGGCCGTGGAGGCCCTTTCCGGCCCCCGCGCCGGCCCGCACCAGCGCCTTGGTCCCGGCAATCCCCCCGCGCTTCACCCGGCGCGCCTCGAGGCGCCACCCTTTCACGGGCACGCCGCGCAGCGCCGAGCGCAACCCCTCGAGGGGCAGCCCGGCGTCGAGAAGCGCCCCGAGGATCATGTCGCCGCTTACCCCGGAAAAACAGTCGAAATACGCGATTTTTTTCATGGTCGGACACGCGGTTTTTCGCCGCCCGGGCGCGGCCGGCGCGATCCCGGAATAGGGATGGGCGATCCCCTTTTCACTATATCCCGGCGCGCCGCCCCCGCGGGGGGGCGGAAGCCCGACGGATTCTCAACCCCTCCTGTTGATCAGCGCGGCGGCGTATCCGGCCCCGAAGCCGTTGTCGATATTCACCACCGTCACGCCGGCGACGCAGCTGTTGAGCATGCCGAGGAGCGCCGCGATCCCCCCCAGGCTGGCGCCGTAGCCGACGCTGGTCGGCACGGCTATCACGGGCGCCCCCACGAGCCCCCCGACCACGCTGGGCAGCGCCCCCTCCATCCCGGCGGCGACGACGATCACCCTGGCGCGAGCGAGGCTCGGCAGCTTGTCGATCACCCGATGCAGGCCCGCGACGCCCACGTCGCAGTACCGCCTGACTGTGTTCCCCATGATCTCCGCGGTTACGGCCGCCTCCTCGGCGACCGGGCCGTCGGATGTGCCGGCGCTGACGACCGCTATGAAGCCGGGCGCCTTCCGCAGGCGCCGCCGCTCGACCGTCACCGCGCGGGCCCTTCGGTGATAGACCGCGTTCGGGAACCGGCCGAGGATGCGCCCGTACGCGTCCTCGGAGGCCCGCGTGGCGAGGAGGTTCTCCCCCCCCGCGCAGATCCTGCCCGCTATATCCTCGATCTCGTCGAGGCTCTTCCCCTGGCAGAAGATGACCTCGGGATAGCCCTGCCTCAGCGTACGGTGCCTGTCCAGCGTGCTGTGGCCGAGATCCTCGAACGGGAGGTGGCGGAGCCTCTCCACGGCGGCCGAGGGGCTCACCCTCCCCCGCGCCACGTCCGCGAGGAGTCTCTTCAGAAGGGCGGGGTTCATCTGGGCGATGGTCCTCCAACCGGTTCCCGGCCCACCGGGGCCGCGGGGACGGCCCGCGGCCGGGGATGCCCCCTGCCCCCGGCAGCCGGCGACGGACCATCCTTAACATAACCTCAGGCCAGGGTCAATGTCGAGGTCCAGGCCGTGCCTCTCCCCCGCGGCCCACTTCGCGCAGGCGAGGGAGGCGATCATGACGGCGTTGTCGGTGCAATACCGCTTCGGCGGGCAGACGAGGCGGATCCCCATCCCCGCCGCAGCGTGCTCGAGCCCGCGCCGGATCGCCTCGTTCCGCGCGACCCCCCCCGCGAGGATCACCGTCCGCGCGCCGGCGCGGCGCGCCCCGGCCATGGTCTTGGACCGCAGGACATCCAGCACCGCCTCCTGGAACCCGCGCGCGATCGCGTCTATCTCCTCCTCAGGCGGCCGCCCCCCGCCGCCCGCCTTTATCCGGTACATGACGGCGGTCTTGAGACCGCTCAGGCTGAACTGCAAGTCGCCGCTCGCGATAAGCGGGCGCGGGAAGCGCACCGCGCGCGGCGCCCTGCACGCCCGCGCCTCGATCGCCGGCCCACCGGGGTACGGTAGGCCGAGAAGCGACGCCACCTTGTCGTACGCCTCGCCCACCGCATCGTCGCGGGTCTGCCCGATGACCTCGTAGCGCCCGCGCCCGGGCATGCGCGCGAGGAGGGTGTGCCCCCCCGAGACGATCAGTGCTACCGCCGGGTAGTCGATCGCCCCCTCCGCGAGGCACGCCTGGATATGCCCCTCGAGATGGTTGACGCCGAGCAGCGGAACGCCCAGCGCGCAGGCGAGGCCCTTGCCGAAGCTCACCCCCGCGAGGAGGCATCCGGCGAGCCCCGGCCCCCGCGTCACCGCCACGAGGCCGATATCCCCTGGCGACACGCCGGCCTCCCCCATCACCCGGGCCGTGAGGGGCGCTAGGAGCGCCAGATGCCGGCGCGAGGCGAGTTCGGGGACGACCCCTGCGTACGGGGCGTGCAGGTCGTCCTGCGAGGCGACCGCCTCGGCGGCGACCGCGCCGCGGAGCGAGTCGAACAACGCGACACCCGTCTCGTCGCAGGAGGTCTCTATCCCAAGGGCCAGCACCGAGCGCACCTCGTGGAAAAGGGGCGGCCCGCCCGGGGCGGCGTCGTCACCGCGGCGCGTTCCGCACACGGGGGGCCGGGCCGGCGGCGACCGATTTTCCGCAGGCGAGGAGCCCTTGGAGGAGATCGACGGCGCGATCCAGCTGCAGATCCGCGGCGGCCCCCAACTTCTTCAGTTCCGCCTTCTCGGCGGAGAGGTCGGTTCCCTGCTGGTTCTCGCTGATCATCTTCTCCAGCCGGCGCTTGAGCAGCACCTTGATCTCCTGCTCGTCCGTCATTTGAACGACGATATCCGGCTTGACCCCCACCTTCTGGATGCACCGCCCGCTGGGGGTGAAGTATTTCGCGGTGGTCAGCCGCAGCGCCGAGCCGTCGGAGAGCGGGAGGACGCTCTGCACGGAGCCCTTGCCGAACGTCGTCTCCCCCAGGATGATCCCGCGACCCCAGTCCTGGATCGCCCCGGCCACGATCTCGGACCCGCTCGCGCTCCCCTTGTTCACCAGAACGACCATGGGGCAGTCCGGATATGCCGCCGCGCTGTGGGACTTGAACTCGACGTTCTGGGCCTTGAGCCGCCCCTTCGTGTAGACGAGCATCCGGTCGCCGCCGATGAACTTGTCGGCCACCTCTATGGCGACCTGCAACAGGCCGCCGGGGTTGTTGCGGAGGTCGAGGACGAGCGCCCGCATCCCGCGCTTCTTCAGGTCCTGCAGCGCCTTGTCGAGGTTGCCGCCGGTGCGCTCCTGAAACTGGGTGAGCCGGACGTAGCCGACCTTGCCCGTCACCAGCTTGGCGTCCTTGACGCTCTGTATCTGTATGTTCGCGCGGGTGATGGCGAACGGCACCATCGCGCCGGTGGAGGGCCGCATCACGGTGATGCGGGCCACCGTTCCGGGCGTCCCCCTGAGCTTACGGACCGCCTCCACCAGGCTCAGGTCCTTGGTGGACAGCCCCTCGATCTCGACGATCCTGTCGCCCGCCCTCAGCCCCGCCTTGAAGGCGGGGGTGTCCTCGATCGGCGAGACGACGGTGAGGAACTTGTCCCTTATGGTGATCTCGATCCCCAGCCCCCCGAACTCCCCCTCCGTCTCGACCTTCATCTCCCGGTAGATCTCCTCGTCCATGAACTGGCTGTGCGGATCGAGGGCGGCGCACATCCCCTTGATGGCGCCGTAGGCGAGGTCGCGCTCCGGCACCTCTCGGTAGTAGTTCCTGGCCACTACCTCCAGTCCGGACACGAAGAGATCGAGACTCGACTTGAGCTGCTTGTCCTGCGCCGGGGAAGGCGGGGTGAAGATCGCCGACAGGAGGCAGTAGGCGGCGAGGCCGGTGGCCGCTGCGGCGGCATAGCGGGGGGGGCGCACTCTCAACTCCTCTCCTTGTGTTCCAGGATATGGATTCCCTTGATGAGATCGACGGCGCGCTGGGTCATCGGGTCAAGCCCCTCCTCGTCCTTCACGCCCTTCTCGACCTTCACGCCCTTCACGCCCCTCAGATCCCTTTCAACGCCGTCCTCCGCGAGGGCGATCTCCTCCTCCTCCGCCCCCGCCTCGCCCGGGGCGACCGCCGGAAGCGGGACCTCCACATCCGGATCGAGCCCCTCGTCCTGGATCTCGGAGCCGTCGGGGGTCCGGTACACCGCGGTGAGCATCGTGATCACGGAGCCGTCCTTGAGCGTGAAGGAGCCCTCCTCGAAGGCGCAACCGAAGCTCCTCTGGCCCATCAGGACCCCCCGCCCCCCGTCCTGGAGCGCCCCGGCGATCACCTCCGCGGCCCCGCTGGTTCCGGCGTTGACGAGGACCACGACGGGCCCGACGACATGGGGCGCCTTCCCGCCCGACCTGAACTCCCTGGCCGCCTCCTTCGTCCGCCCCGAGAGCGTGGCCAGGAGCCCGCCGGACGGGATGAAATGTTCGGCGATCGCGAGCGCGGACCCTATCTCCCCCGCCGGGCAGTCGCGCAGGTCGAGGACCATCCCGTCGCCCCCCTCCCGGTTCAGCTTGGCGATCAGATCCGCGGCCCTCGCGGGGGTCTCCGTGTCGAAGCGCGATATCCTCATAAGGGCGATCTTCTCCTCCAGCATCTCCACCCGCGCCGGGGCCCCTTCGATCTTGCCGGGGAGAAGGGTAAAATCGAGGAACTCGCGCTCGCCCCGCCGCGCCACCTGGAGCTCGAGCCGCCGGGTCGTCTCGCCCCGGAAGAGCTGTATGAGCTCGGCGAGCGGGCGGTCGTCCACGGGCTCCTTGTCGATCTTGATGATGAGATCGCCGCTCTTCACGCCGGCCTTCCACGCCGGCCCGCCCTCGACGGGCGCCACCACGGTGAGGAGCTTATCCTTGTACGCCACCTCTAGGCCGTAGGTGCCGGCGCCCTTGTCGGGGGAGGGGCGGGGGCCGCGGACGGACGCGGCCGGCATATAGGTGCTGTAGCTGTCCAGGGAGTTCAGCATGCCCCGGAGGGCGTCCTGCATGAGCCTCTCCGAGCTGAGCTTCTCTATATAATCCCGCTGGATGATCGTCACGACGTCGCAGAGGATGTCGAGGCCCTTGTATACCCCCGGCCCCTTCTCCGCCGCAGCCGGGGATGCGAGAAGAAGGGGGAGGAGGAGAGCGGAGAGCCGCCGAGCCCGCAACGCCCGATTCTTCATGGAAGATCCTTCCGCCCCCGGAGGGGCGGGCTGGGAGACGCCGCTCAGCCCTTCTTCCTGCTCACGGCCCTCTTGGCCGCCTTGCAGATATCCTCGGGGGCCAGGCCGTACTTCCTGAGAAGCTCCACGGGCTCCCCCGACTGCCCGAACCGGTCCCGGATCCCCACCATCTCCACCGGCACCGGGCACTGCCCGGCCGTCGCCTCCGCGACCGCGCTGCCGAGCCCCCCCAGCACGCTGTGCTCCTCCGCGGTGACGAGCGCGCCCGTGCTCCTCGC
>CALLYX010000092.1 GCA_937858775.1 uncultured bacterium
GGGAGGGGGGCGAATGAACGAGGAGAGGCGGATGGGGGGGGCGGGCGGCGGAAAGGTGATCGGCCGGGTGTGCCGGATCGTGGGGCCGCTCGTCCAGGCGCGCGGCGTGCGCGACGCCCAGATGCTCGAGCTCGTCGAGGTCGGGAACGACCGCCTCGTCGGGGAGATCGTCCGCCTCGACGGGGAGAAGGCCTCAATCCAGGTGTACGAGGACACCACCGGGATCCGCCCCGGCGAGGACGTCTACGGCTCCGGCATGCCGCTCTCCGTCGAGCTCGGGCCGGGCCTCCTCGGCGGCATCTTCGACGGCATCCAGCGCCCGCTCACCGTGATCCGCGAAACCGGCGGGCCGTACATCAGGCGCGGCATACATCTCTCGGCCCTCGACCGCGAACGGGCGTGGCGCGTCTCGCCCCGGGCGAAGGCCGGGGACGCCGTCCGCGCCGGCGCGGTCATCGCCTCGCTCAGGGAGACGGAGTCCGTCGAGCACCTTGTCATGGTCCCCCCGGGCGTCGAGGGGACCCTCTCCTCGGTCTCTCCCGAGGGGGAGTACCGGCTCGACGACGCCATCGCCGTCGTCTCCGGGGCGGGGGGGGAGCGGAAGGTGACGCTCTGCCATCGCTGGCCGGTCAGGCGCGGAAGGCCGTACGCCCGGAAGCTCCCCCCCGGGGCGCTGCTCGTCACCGGGCAGCGCGTCATCGACACCCTCTTCCCCCTGGCGAAGGGGGGGACCGTGGTGGTCCCGGGCGGGTTCGGCACCGGCAAGACGATGCTCCAGCACGCCATAGCGAAATGGTGCGACGCCGAGGTGATCATCTTCATCGGCTGCGGGGAACGCGGGAACGAAATGACCGACGTCCTCACCGAGTTCCCGAAGCTCGTCGACCCGCGCACCGGGCGGCCGCTCATGGAGCGGACGATCATGATCGCCAACACCTCGAACATGCCCGTGGCGGCGCGCGAGGCGTCCATCTACACTGGGATCGCCCTCGCCGAGTATTACCGCGACATGGGATACCACGTCGCGGTTATGGCGGATTCGACCTCGCGCTGGGCCGAGGCGCTGCGGGAGCTCTCGGGCAGGCTCGAGGAGCTTCCCGCGGACGAGGGTTTCCCCTCCTACCTCCCCACGCGCCTCGCGGAGTTCTACGAGCGGGGGGGCATGGTGACGACGCTCGGGGGGGGGGAGGGGTCGGTAACGACGATCGGCTCCGTGTCGCCGCCGGGCGGCGATTTCTCCGAGCCGGTGACACAGCACTCCAAGCGTTTCGTCCGCGCCCTCTGGGTGCTCGACCGCCAGCTCGCGAACGCCCGGCATTACCCGGCGGTGAGCTGGCTCGACTCGTACAGCGAGTACGTCGACGAGATCTCCCCCTGGTGGGAGGCGCAGGGATTCCCGCAGTGGAAGGGGCTCCGCACCGAGATCATGGGGCTCCTCCAGCAGGAGAACCGCCTCCAGCAGGTCGTGAAGCTGGTGGGCCCGGACGTCCTCCCCGATTCGCAACGCATCGTTCTCGACACCTGCGCCATCTTCAAGAACTCGTTCCTCCAGCAGGATGTCTTCAGCCCCCTCGACTCGTACTCCCCCATCGGGAAGCAGTTGAAGATGCTCTCCCTTATCCTCTCCTTCTACCGCCTGGGGCTCCAGGCGATACAGAAGGGCGCGACGCTGGTGGCGGTGCGCGGGCTGAAGGTCCACCGGGAGATGATGCGGATGAGGCAGACGGTGCCGAACGACGACCTGTCGGCGCTCGACCGGATGGCGGCCGATCTCGAGCGGTCGATGGCGGAACTGGAGGCGCGCCATGGGCGGCGGTGAGCGGTCGATGAACGCCAGGGAGTACCTGGGCGTCGGGGAGATCAATGGGCCCCTCGTGGTCGTCAGGGGGACCGGCCCGGTGGGCTACAACGAGCTCGCGGAGGTGCGCGGCCCGGACGGCCGCGCCCGCCTGGGCCTCATCCTCGAGTCGGCCGACGACCTCGTCGCGATGCAGATCTTCGAGGGGACGATGGGGCTCACCCTCCCGGAGACCCGTGTCCGCTTCTTCGGGAGGCCGCTCGAGATCCCGGTTTCGCACGAGATGCTCGGCCGGGTCTTCGACGGCATCGGGCGGCCGCGCGACGGCAGCCCGGAGCCGATCGCCGAGACCTGCCTCGACGTGAACGGCCTCCCCATCAACCCGACGGCGCGCGAATACCCGCGGCAATTCATCCAGACGGGCATCTCCGCCATCGACGGCATGAACACCCTCATCCGCGGGCAGAAGCTCCCGATCTTCTCCGGGAGCGGCCTCCCGCACAACCGCATCGCCGCCCAGATCACCTGCCAGGCAAGGATCCTCGGCGAGGAGTCCTCGTTCGGCATCGTCTTCGCGGCGATGGGGATCAAGTACGACACCGCGCGCTTCTTCATCGACAGCTTCGAGGAGAGCGGGGTGCTCGAGAACGTAGCCCTCTTCCTCAACCTGGCCGACGACCCCCCGGTGGAGCGGCTCATCACCCCGCGGGCCGCCCTGACGCTCGCCGAGCACCTGGCGTTCACCGCCGGGATGCACGTGCTGGTCATCCTCACCGACATGTCGAACTACTGCGAGAGCCTGCGCGAGATCGGCACCGCGCGCGGCGACATCCCGAGCCGCAAAGGGTACCCCGGATACCTGTACAGCGACCTGGCCAGCATCTACGAGCGCGCCGGCATGCTGAGGGGCTGCCCGGGCTCGATCACGCAGATACCGATCCTGACGATGCCGAACGACGACATCACGCACCCGATCCCCGATCTCACCGGCTTCATCACGGAGGGGCAGATCGTCCTCGAACGCGAGCTCTTCCAGCGCGGGATCTACCCTCCGATCGCCGGTCTCCCGTCGCTCTCCCGCCTCATGAAAGACGGCATCGGCGAGGGGATGACGCGCGCGGACCACGCCCACCTCGCGAGCCAGCTCTTCGAGGCGTACGCCCACGTGAAGGACCTCCGGGCCCTCTCCTCGGTCATCGGGGAGGAGGAGATGAGCCCGCTCGACACCACCTTCCTGAAGTTCGGGAGGGAATTCGAGGAGAAGTTCCTCGGCCAGGGCGAGCGCGAGAACCGGTCGATAGCCCGGACCCTCGATCTCGGCTGGCGCGTCCTCTCAACGCTGCCGCGCGACGAGCTCCACCGGATGACGGAGGCGGAGTTGGACGCCCACTACAAGGGTAACGGCCCGTAAGGCGGGATCCATGCCACGCTCTGCGATCGCACCGACCAAGTCCAACCTGATCAAGACGAAGACGGGCCTCGCCTTCGCCCGGGAGGGGCACGAGCTTCTCACCAAGAAACGGGACATCCTCGTCACCGAACTCCTCAGCCTCATGGCCGCCGCCACCGACGCCCAGCGGCTCCTCGACGAGCAGCTCGCCGGGGCGTACGCCGCGCTCGACGAGGCCACGCTCGCCCTCGGCTCGCGCGGCGTCAGGGAGGCATCCTGGGCGGTCGGCCTCGCCGTCGAGACGAGCATCACCGAGCGGAGGGTGATGGGGGTGAGCCTCCCGACCGTGCACTCGACCGCCCGCGGGACGCCGCCGTTCTACGCGCTGCCATCCACGAGCTTCTGGCTCGACGAGGCCCAACGCCGTTTCTCGGAGGTCATTAAACGCCTGGACGACCTCGCCGGCATGCGCATCTCCGTCATACGGCTCGCGCGCGAGGTCAAGAAGAGTATCCGGCGTGTCAACGCCCTCGAAAAAATCTATATCCCCGATTACGAAGACGTCCTAAAATATATCGTGGACTCCCTCGAGGAGTCGGATCGGGAGGCGTTTTTCATTCTAAAGCTGATCAAGGCGCGCCTCGAGCGCGCGGATGCCACACCGGGAGGGGACCGCTGATCCGATGGCGAACGCCCGCGGCATCAAGAGGATCCTGGTCAGCATCGGGGGCAACGAGCGCTCCCTGCTTACGGCCCAGTACGCGGTAGTGCTCGCCCGCCTGCTCGATGCGGAGCTGTACGCCATCTACGTGGTCGACACGAAAATCCTGAAAGACCTGCTCAAGGCGCGGATATTCATCCGGATGGAGGAGTTGAACTACGCGCGGGACTTCGAGGGGGACGGGAAGAGGTACCTCGATTACGTGCGGGACCTGGCCGAGGCGAAGGGGGTCGCGGTCACGACGATTCTCGAGAAGGGGGAGGTCCACACGCTCGTCACCCAGAAGGCGCGCGAGATCGAGGCGGACATCCTGGTCATGGGCGAGCTCTTCAATCCCTCCTCGCGCCGGGATTGCTACTACGACGAGGGGGAGCGCATATTCCGGGGGGCGCGCTGCCCGGTCCTCGTGGTCAAGGGCGAGGAGAGGATCCGCGAGCTGTACGAGGGGCTCGAACCGGAGAAGTGACGAAAGCCGCCCCGCGAAAAACCAGGTGACAAAGGCGCCGGGCGGGCCGTCGGCCGCCCCCCCGCGCATCAGCGCCGCGTCATCCGCCGCCACAAGAAAGGCACGCACATGCTACTGACCGATCTGCTCACCCCGCGCCTGATCAAAATCGGGCTCCGCAGCCGCGACAAGCTCGGCATCGTCGAGGAACTCGTCGAGATCCTCGTAAACGCCGGGAAGGTCGCCGACCGCGGGCTTCTCGTGGAGGCGACCATGGCGCGCGAGGCCCAGGGGAGCACCGGCCTCGCCCGCGGGGTCGCCGTACCCCACTGCAAGACCGACGCCGTCCGCGAACTCACATGCTCCCTGGCGGTCTCGCCGTCGGATATAGATTTCGAGGCGATCGACGGAAAACCGTCCCACATCTTCTTCTTTCTCGCCGCCCCGCCGGGCATGTCAGGGCCCCACGTAAAGGCGCTCGCCAACATCGCCAAGCTCTCCGAAAACGACGCTTTCCTCGATGGCCTCCGCCTGGCCCCGACGCCGGAGGAGGCGTTCCGCATCATCTCCGAGGAAGAGACGCGCGCCGATTGACGCCATGGCCGCACCGCCCTTCCATCTCCCGGGCGGCGCCGCGCGGGCGTGGCTCGCCCCCCTGCTGACGGCGCTCCTGTGCGCGGCGGGGCTCGCATGGTGGCGAAGCGCCGACACCCTTCCCCCCCTCGCCGACGAGGCGGAAGCGGGTGGAAACCCCGTCGAGCACGCACCGGGCCGCCCGCCGCTCTTTCAGCTCGCGGAAGATCTTCCGGCTCAGCCACAG
>CALLYX010000093.1 GCA_937858775.1 uncultured bacterium
AGGAGCAGGTTCGCGGCCTTCTCCAGCCGTACGCGGCGGATGTGGTTGTAGAGCGTCTCTCCGGTCATGGCCCCGAAGAGGCGGTGGAAGTGGAAGGGGCTGAAGAGGGCGGCGCGGGAGACCGACTCGACCGTCAGCTCCCCGTCGAGGTGGTCCCGTACGTAGTCGAGGGCGAGGTTCAGCCGGCGCGTGTACTCCCTTACGACGGCCGGGCGATTGCTCACGCTCATGACGGATGGTATGGTAGCACATGCCCCGCGCGCCCGGGGGCGCGAAGATGCCGCCGGGGCGGCATCCGCGGGAATCATTGACAGCCGGGCCGGTTTCGGATACATTCGGTACTGGTTCTATTTCCCAGGAGGCGGCGTGAAAAAGGAACAAGGGATTCGCCTGACGAGGCAGCGGCGGGTTATTCTCGAGGAGCTCGGGAGGGTGAAGACGCATCCGACCGCGGACGAGGTCTACCGCATGGTGCGCAGGCGCATGCCGCGCATCAGCCTGGGGACGGTCTACAGGAACCTCGAAACCCTCTCCGGGCGCGGCATGATCCTCAGGCTCGAGCTCGCCGGGACCAGGCGCCGCTACGATGCCGACACGAGGGACCATTGCCACATCCGCTGCTCCTCCTGCGGCTGCGTCCACGATCTCCCCGTCAAACCCCCGGCCGGCCTCCTCTCCGCCGCCGCGGCCGCGACGGATTTTTCCGTCACCGGGTGCCGGGTCGAGTTCACCGGCGCCTGCCCGGCCTGCTCGGGCACGGCGCACTGACGCGTTCGCCGTCCCGCCCCCGGATTCCGGCGGCACGGGCGCGGTGCGCGGGCCGGCCGTTCCACCGCGCGGCCCGGGGGGCGCCCCCGCCTCGACGCGGGGAATAATCAGGTGGCGCGGACGGCGTGTTCCACTATAATAGGCGGGGGAGCGGCGGCACACACACCAGATGGGAGGGAGCTGAGATGACCAAGCAACTCCAGATCTACAAGTGCGAGGCGTGCGGCAACATCGTCGAGGTGCTTCACGCCGGGGGCGGGGCGCTGTCGTGCTGCGGCCGGGAGATGCAGCTCCTCGTCGAGAACACGGTGGACGCGGCCAGGGAGAAGCACGTTCCGGTCATCGAGAAGACCGCGACCGGCGTGAAGGTCACCGTCGGCGCGGCCCCGCACCCGATGGAGGAGAAGCATTACATCGAATGGATCGAGCTGATCGCGGACGGGAAGGCGTACCGGCAGTTCCTCATGCCGGGCGACAGGCCGGAAGCGGAGTTCGCCGTTTCGGCCGCCCGGGTTTCCGCGCGGGAGCATTGCAACCTCCACGGGCTCTGGAAGGCGTGACGGGGGCGGGGTGCGCGTAGAGGAGAGGGGCGGGGAGCTGTTCGTCACGGGGTTCGACGGCATCCAGGCGTACAAGATCGCCGTCCGGATCGAGCGCGACGGCATCGCCTTCTACGAGGCGCTCACGGGCAAGCTGCGCGACCCCGGGGCCCGCGCGGCCGCGCTCGCCTTGGCCGGCCAGGAGCGCGAGCATCTCGCCTATTTCGAGGCCGAGCTCGCCGCGCTCAGGGCGGGGAGGGAGGACGGCTTCGAGGAGGACGACCTCGCGAGCTTCATCGACTACGGCCTCTTCGCCCCGTACCGCGGCCTCGCGGACGCCGTCGAGACCCCCGGGAAGGCGCTCCGGCTCGGGCTTCTCGTCGAGGAGAGGAGCGCGCAATTCTACGAGGCGTGCCGCTCCGCGGCCGATGCGGCGGACGCCCGGCGCGAGCTCGGGAGGATCGCCGCCGAGGAGCGCCGGCACGCGGAGACGCTGAGGGGGATGCTCGCAGGGGCGCGGAGGGGCCGGGCGCCGGAAATGGAGGGGCGATGATCGACGCCAAGATGCAAAACGCGCTGAACGCGCAGATCAACCGCGAGATATACTCGGCCTACCTGTACCTGGCGATGGCGGCCTACTTCGATTCGATCAACCTCAAGGGGTTCGCCAACTGGATGCACGTGCAGGTCCAGGAGGAGCTCGCGCACGCGGCGAAGTTCTTCGGCTACGTCTCGGACCGCGGGGGGCGCGTCTCCCTCTCCGCGATCGAGGCCCCGCCCGGGGAGTGGGCCTCGCCGCTCAAGGCGTTCGAGGAGGCGTACGGACACGAGCGGAAGGTCACCGCCTGGATAAACGACCTCGTGACGCTCGCCGCCCGGGAGGAGGATTACGCCACGCATAACTTCCTCCAATGGTTCGTGAGCGAGCAGGTTGAAGAGGAGGCCTCGGTGGACGGCGTGGTGAAGAAACTCAGGCTCATAGGCGAGGCGACCGGCGGGCTCTACCTGATAGACCGCGAGCTCGCCGCGCGGGTCTTCACACCGCCGCCCGCCGGGGGCGGGACCGCGGCGTAGCCGCCCCCGCCGGGGAAGGAGGGACGCCATGCTTCAGGAACTCACCGACGCCGACTTCGCCCGCGAGGTGATCGACTCCGGCCTCCGCTGGGCGGTGCTCTTCTCGTCCAAGTGGTGCGGCGGATGCGCCGCGATGACGCCCCGCGTGGAGGCCCTGGCCGCGGCGCGCCCCGACCTGCGCTTCGGCAAGGCGGATATCGGCTCCTGCCCGCGGACCGCCGCGGCGCTGGGCGTCCTCTCCATCCCCGCCGTGATCCTCTTCAGGGAAGGCAAGGAGGCGGCCCGGCTCGCGGGCGCCGTATCCGCGGACGAGCTCGAGAGGGCCATGGAGCGGCTCGGGTAATGCACGGCCTAATCGACAATCTCCAGGCCTACCTTCACGGCTCGCGCGCCCTGGCGCTCCTGGCTGCGTACGCGGGCGGCCTCCTGGTCAGCCTCACCCCGTGTGTCTACCCGGTGATCCCGATCACCGTGGCGTTCATAGGGGGGCGGAGCGGCGGGGCGCGCTGGAGGGGATTCGCCCTCTCCGTGGCGTACGTCCTCGGCATGTCGTGCACGTACACGGCGCTCGGGTGCGCCGCCGCGCTCACCGGGACCCTCTTCGGGAGGGTGCAGTCGAGCCCGTGGACGTACCTCGCGGTCGCGAATATCTGCATCCTCCTCGGCCTTTCGATGCTCGGCCTGTTCTCGCTTCCCCTGCCGCGCGCGGCCCTCGGCCCGGGGGGGACCGCCGGGCGGCGCGGGGGGAAGGCCGGGGCGTTTTTCGTCGGGGCGGCGTCGGGCTTCGTCCTCGGGCCTTGCACCGCGCCGGTTCTGGCCGTCCTCCTCGGCTACGTGGCGGGGGAGGGAAACGTGGTCTTCGGGGCGAGCCTGCTCTTCGCCTTCGCATTCGGGATGGGCACGCTCCAGATAGCCGTGGGGACATTCTCCGGCCTCCTCGCGAGCCTCCCGGCCGCGGGCGCGTGGATGCTCAGGGTCAAGCAGGCCTTCGGCTGGGTCCTGATCGCGATGGGGGAGTATTTCCTGGTCACTTCCGGCAGCATGATGGTCTGAAAGGGGGGAGGCGATGCGACTTCGATCGGTCGTCGCGCCGTGCGCGATGCTCATCCTGCTGTCCTGCCGCCATGCCGGCGGCGCTCCCGCGCCGGGCTCCCCGGCGCCGGCCTTCTCGCTCAAGGACCTGACCGGGGGCGAGGTGAGGCTCTCCGACCTCAAGGGGAAGGTGGTGTTGCTGAACTTCTCCACCACATGGTGCCCGCACTGCCGGCGCGCGGTCCCGGCCCTCAACAGGATAGCCGCCGCCTACAAGGGGAAGGAGTTCGCCCTCTACAGCATCCATATCCAGGAGAGCCGGAAGAAGGTATCGTCGTTCTCCGAGAAGTACGATGTCTCCTACCCGATCCTTCTCGACGAGGACGGCAAGGTCGCCGGCGCCTACGGCGTCCGGGGGATCCCGAGCAGGACCATCATCGGGGCGGACGGCAAGGTCGTATGCCGCGACTGCGCCGATTTCGAGTCCGAGCTCGCGAGGCTCCTCGGCCCCGTCGCGCCGGCGCCCGCGGGCGAGTGACCCCGCGGTCCGCCGCGAAGGGGGGGGCGTTGAGATACGCGTGGATTCGGGCGGCGGGCGCGGGGGCGCTGCTTCTCGCCCGCGCCCATTCGGCCGGGGGGGCGGGCGCCATGCAGGTGCGGAGCCCCGCGTTCGCGGACGGGGACGCGATCCCCGTAAGGTACAGCTGCCAGGGGGAGGACATCTCCCCGCCGCTCTCGTGGGACGGCGTGCCTCCGGGGGCTCGGAGCCTGGCCCTCATCTGCGACGACCCGGACGCGCCGATGGGGGCGTGGGTCCACTGGGTCGCCTTCGACATTCCGCCGGAACTCCGGGCCCTCGAGGAGGGGGTCCCGGCGGCGGAGAGGGTCGAGGGGCGCGCCAGGCAGGGGATGAACGACTTCGGCAAGGTCGGCTACGGCGGCCCGTGCCCCCCCGCGGGGACGCACCGATACTTCTTCAGGCTCTACGCCCTCGACAAGAAACTCGGCCTCAAGGGCGGGGTCACCAAGGCGCGGCTGCTGAAAGAGATGAAGGGGCATGTCCTCGCCGAGGGGACGCTGGTAGGCACGTACAGGAAACAGGATGAGCGGCGCGGCCGCGGCCCGGCCCGGCGCGGGGGGGCGGCCCGATAGGGCCGGGGCGGCCGCGCGCGAGCGGAGGGGGTGATGACCGTCCTGCGCCCCAAGGTCGCCGTCATCGGCTGCGGGAATGTCGGCGTGCGCTACGCGTACGCGCTCGCGATCACGGGGGCGGCGCGGGAGATCGTCCTGGTGGACGCCGACCGCAGGCGGACCGAGGGGGAGGTCATGGACCTTTGCCACGGCGCCCCCTTCATCCCGCCGGTGGAGATCCGGGAGGGGGATTATCCGGAGATCGCGGGTTCCGATATAGTGGCGCTCACCGCGGGGCGCCGGCAGCGGCCGGGGGAGAGCCGGCTCGACCTCGCGAAGGGGAACGTGGGGCTTTTCTCGGGGATCGTCCCCCTCGTCATGAGGCACGCGCCGGACGCCATCCTCCTCGTCGTCAGCAATCCGGTGGACGTGCTCTCGTACGCCGCGTGGAAGTTCTCCGGCAGGCCCGCGGGCAAGGTGATCGGCTCCGGCACGCTTCTCGACTCGGCGCGGCTCAGGTTCCTGATGGCGCGGCATTGCCGCGTGGACGCCCGGAACATCCACGCCTACGTGCTCGGGGAGCACGGCGAAAGCGAGTTCGCGGCGTGGAGCTGCGCCACGATCGGCGGCGTGCGCATCGCCGACTACTGCCCGGGGTGCCGGAACGGCCCCTCCTGCGGGCGCGTGGAGGAACTCGATGGGCTGTTCGCCGGGGTGCGCGACTCGGCGGGCGAGATCATAGCGCGGAAGGGCGAGACCTCGTACGGGATCGGCCTCGCGATGGTGCGGATCACGCGGGCGCCAGGGATCTTTTGGTTCAGGAGCACGGCCACGGCGAGTGCAGCCAGGATGCCGAGGGGAACGCTGACCACCGTATAGACTGCGGTTACCCGAAGTGACTTGTAGAAGAGTTCATCGGCGAACATGCGGCTATAGTTGGCCAGGCCGATGAAAACGGGTGGCTTGATGACTTTGTACTCGCAGAAGCTAAAGTAGAGCGAAGCGATCATGGGGCCGAGGGTGCCGATCTCCGCGCACAGGCAGGGCTTGCCCCCCACGTCAGCATACAGGCGCGACTCGGCAGTGGCGTGCAGGCAGGTGGGGAGCGTGTTTAGCGGGTCCTGGTCGCAGTGCGGCGTAAAGACGGGGTAGGGA
>CALLYX010000094.1 GCA_937858775.1 uncultured bacterium
TGTAGCGCCCCCCCCGCGGATGCCTCCCGACCCGGCGCCCGAGAGGACCCTCGAGAGCTCGACGGCAAGATCCCCGACCCGGTACGGCTTGGGGATGAACCCCTTGAAGCCGCAACGGCTGAGCTCGGCCCCCATCGACACGTCGGCGTAGCCGCTCGAGGCGACCGCCAGCGCCCCTGGGTCGATGGCGAGCAGCTTCCCGATCGCCTCCCTGCCCCCCATGCCGCCGGATATGGTCAGGTCCATGATGACCGCGTCGAACGGCTTCTTCCCCTCCATCGCCCGCCTGTAGGCGGCGAGCATCTCCTCGCCGCCGCCGGCGTACTCTACCTCGTAGCCGATATGGCGCAGCATTTTCCCCACGACCGAGCGCACCGCGTCGTCGTCGTCCATGAGGAGGATCCTCCCGGCGCCGCGGGGCTGCCGTCCGGGCCCCGGCACCTCGGGAGCCGCGGCCGCGCCCGCGGCCGGAAGATAGACGAGGAATGTCGAGCCCTTCCCCGGCGCGGAGGCGACCGTGATCGTCCCGCGGTGGTTCTTGATGATCGAGTAGGAGATCGAGAGGCCCAGCCCGCTCCCGTGCTCCTTGGTGGTGAAGTACGGGTCGAACAGCCTCCGGAGATCCCCCTCCGGTATGCCCGTACCATCGTCCTTGACGGAGATCACGACGTAATCGCCCGGGGGCAGTCCCGCATCCCTGACCATCCCCGCCGTCGCGTTCCGCGCGGAGATCCGTAAGACGCCCCCGTTCGGCATCGCCTGGATCGCGTTCAGCACGAGGTTGTTGAGCACCTGGCATATCTGCCCCTCGTCCGCGTCGGCCGGACGCAGATTGCCGGGGATATCCAATTCGCAGCGCACGTTCGACCCGCTCAGCGCCAGACCGGCCGCCTCCCTGATCACCCCCCCGACCTGGACCGGCCGCCTGACCGGGGCGCCGCTCTTCGAGATGCTGAGCAGCTGGCGGGTCAGGTTGCGCGCCCTCGCCGCCGCCCTCTCCGCCTCGCCCAGCAGTTCGGCGACCTTGTCCGCGGGCCGGACGGCGGCCTTGGCCAGGGAGAGATAGCCCCACACGGCCGTCAGTATGTTGTTGAAGTCGTGCGCGATCCCGCCGGCGAGAACGCCCACCGTTTCGAGCCTCTGCGCCTTGATCAGTTCCTCCTCCATCCTGCGGTGCCCGGTGATATCCTGTATCACGGAGACGATCATCCGCAGCCCGCCGTCGGAGCGGACGGGGGCCCATGCGTGGGAGATCCATTTGACGGAGCCGTCTTTCGTGACGATCCGGTACTCCAGGGTCGACGCCTCCGCCCCATTCATGGCCTCCTTCAACGCGCGTCTCACCATCCCGTCGTCGTCGGGGTGCCACACCATCGGACAGTGGTTCAGCAAATCCTCCGGCTCGTAGCCGAGGACGCGCCTGCACGATGGGCTTATGTACAAGACGGTGCCGTCCGGCCGCGTGAGCATGATCACATCGCGCGTGTTCTCGACGAT
>CALLYX010000095.1 GCA_937858775.1 uncultured bacterium
GGCCGCAGGCCAGCAATGCCGCGCTTTGAAACAGCCGGCGCCGGGGCAACATCGCTGGTTCGGCCGGTGTAGGGAGTGTGAACTGGTTCATGGTCGTTTTTCAGTTGTCGATGGTGACATTGGCATCGCGCACCACCTTGCCCCACTTGCCGATCTCGCGCTGCAGGAACGCGCGCGCCTCGTCCGGGCTGCCGCCGCCGGGTTCCACGCCCAGCGCGTCGAGCCGTTCCTGGATCGCCGGCGAGCGGATGATCTTGTTCAGCTCGGCTGACAGCTTCTCGACAATGTCGCGCGGGGTGCCGGCCGGTGCCAGCACCATCGCCCAGGTGCTGGACGCAAAACCGGGCACACCGGCCTCGATCAGTGTCGGCACATCGGGCGCCACCCGCAGCCGTTTCTCGCTGGCCATGCCAAGCGCCTTGATCTTGCCGGCGCGCACCTGCGCCATCGCCAGGGCGGTGATCGGTACGAACTGGCGCGCCTACGGCCTCGCGCAGGCGCGCGGCGCGCTCCCCTCGGGCCCGCTCACCCTGATGGTGCACATGGTCTCCGTCTGGGTCCCGTTCACCTCCGAGAGCAAGGAGGCGATCGCCCACTACCCCGAGATCATGAAGGAGATCCGGCTGGGCCTCCAGGAGGTCGGGAGAAAGCTCAAGGCGTTTCTCAACCGTCGCTCCCGGATCGCCGACGCCGAGAAGAAGAAGGCGTACATCCGGAAGTATCTTCCGCACATCGGGATCGCGCTGCGCGAGATCCTGAGGCTGGGCGCGGCGGACGAGGCGAGGGTGGTGCGGATACTCACGGAGATGCTGGAGAAGTCGAGGTCGATCGATTAGCTTCGGCCCGGCGGGGGGGCGTGCGGCCCCCCTGCGGCGGGGAAAGGCGGCTCGGATGAGCAAGGTCGCGGCGAAGATACGCAGCGCGGCGCAGGATATCTACCGGACGGTCCTCAGGAAGAGGAGGCCCTCGCTGGATCTCCCCGTCCGCTCGCTCGACAACGTCCGGTACAATCCCAGGGCCGGATACTTCGAGATAGGGCGCCGGAAGAAGGAGCGCACCCTTACCGTGGGGACCGCCAGGACCTTCGCCCAGTCACTGCGGATGATCTCGCTCTCGAACGATCTCCTCCGGCAGGGCGACATCGCCACGAAGAGGGAGGCGTATTACGTGTCGAAGAATTGGGGCGACGCCCGCTTCGACGAGCAGCCGGAGTCGGACACGGTGATGGACGACATAGAGGCCCTCTTCGAGGTGAACCGGGAGCAGCTCGGCTTCATCCCCGAGGAGAAGGGGGGGGAGGTCGCGGGGAGGCTCACCGTGGTCGACCGCGACCCGGACACGGGGAGGAGGATCAAGATCGACTGCACCCGGTTCGGATCCGGGGCGTACTCGATCCCGATCTCGGTCGAGGGGCTCGAGTTCCAGACGGGGGCCGGGTTCGTCCTCGCGATCGAGACGGCCGGCATGTTCCAGCGCCTCGTGAAACACAACTTCTGGAAAAAGGCGAACTGCATACTCGTCTCGATGGGGGGCGTCCCCACGCGCGCCTGCCGCCGCTTCGTCCGCCGCCTCGCCGACGAGAAGGGGATACCCGTCTACGCCTTCGTGGACGGCGATCCGTACGGTATCACCAATATCTACCGGACGCTGAAGGTCGGCTCGGGAAACGCCGCGCACATCAACCGCTTCTTTTGCGTCCCCCAGGCCCGCTACCTCGGCGTGACTCCGCAGGATATCATCGACTACAAGCTGAAGGACGCCACGCACCCGTTGAAGGAGGTGGACGTGAAGAGGGCCAGGGACGCCCTCGCGAACGACCCCTTCATCAAGCACGAGAAGGCGTGGCAGGATGCGATCCGGCAGATGATCTCGATGGGCGTGAGGGTGGAGCAGCAGGCGTTCGCCAAGCACGACCTGAACTACGTTGTCGACGTCTATCTTCCCAAAAAGCTCAAGAACCCCGAGAAGTTCCTGCCCTGACGCCCCCAGGCTCAGGCGGGCGGGGATGCGGCCGCCGCCTTCCGCCTCCTCAGCCCCGCGCACTGCTTGCGCCACTCGCGCGACACGGCCGCCTTCGCCTTCTCGTGGACGCGCGGGAGGCTCCCCTCGACGCAGGCGCCCGCGGCGAGCCAGTGCCCGCCGCCCCCGAGCTCCCCGGCGACGACGTTCACGTGGAAGAAGTTCTTCGACCGCATGCTCACCTTTACCCTGCCCTCGGGAAGCTGGCGGAGCAGGATGACCGCCTCCACCGTCTTGATGGCGCGCACGTAGTTCATCAGGTAGTTCTCGGACGCCTCCGGGTCGGCGCCGGAGGCGTCGTACATCCTGCTCGTGAGCGTCATCCAGGCGATCTTCCCGCCGTGATCGAACCGCAGCGAGTTCAAGGCGTGGCCGAAGAGCGCCGCCTCCTGGGCGGTGTGCGTCTGGTAGAGCCTGTCGTACACCTCGTACGGCCTGACGCCGGCCTCCATCAGCTCGGCGATGATCCGGTGCGTCCCGGGGTCCATCTTGGTGTATATGAAACCGCCGCTGTCGGTGTAGATCGCCACGTAGAGGGCGAGGGCGATCCGTGGGTCGAGCCGACAGCCCACGGCCGTCCCGAGCCCGTGTATCAGCTTGCCCGTCGCCACCGCCCTATCGTCTACGAGGTTGATGTCGGCGAACGCCTCCTCCTCGGCGAAGACGTGGTGGTCGATCGCGATCTTCGGGCAGGGGAGCGCGGGGACCAGCTCGCCCATCGCGCCGATGCGCGCAAGGGCGGACGTGTCCAACACGAACCACGCGTCGCACGGGCCGACCCATGCGGCCCCTCCGCCCGGGGGGTAGATCTCGACGACGCCGTCGGGATCGATGAAGCGCAGGCGCCGTTGCGGCTCGTCGCAGTTCACCGCCCGCGCCTTCTTTCCCATCTGCCGGAGGAACCAGTAGAGGGCGAGCTGCGAACCGAGCGCGTCGCCGTCGGCGTGCTCGTGCCCGGTGATGAGAAAAGACGTTCCCCGCTCGATCAGGGGGACGATCTCCCCCCAAAACGCGATATCCGCGCCCGCCGCGGGCCGCATGACTCTCAAATCCCCCTCCCCCCGCCCCCGAGGCTGCCACCCGGGGGGCCGGCGAGCCGCTCCAGGGTCTCGCCCGGGGCAGGCGGATGCCCTCCGCCCGCGCCGTATCCCTCTGGAAATCCCCCGTCGAACGGCGTATCATAGCACAACTGCCGCGATGACGCCACGGAGCGCCGCCCCATGACGCACCGCACCGCGCGGGACATTCTCCTCCTCCTCGCCCTATGCGCACTCCTCTTTTTCCCCGGGGCTGCCTTTCGCGGACTCGCCGGGATGGAGTTCCGGACGGCCCTCTTCGTGCGCGAGATCCTGGCGCGCGGCCCCTCCCTGATCCCGCGGCTCGACGGCCTCCCGTACTTCGACTACCCCCCGCTCTACTTCCTCGCCGCCGCGCTCGCCTCCCGTCTCCTCGGTTCGATCACCCCGCTCTCCCTCGCCCTCCCCTCCATACTCGCCGCGGCGGGGACAGTCCTCCTCGCGTACCGGATGGCCGCCGGCGAACGGCCGGGGGCCGCGCTCCGGGCGGGGGCCGCCCTCGCGCTCACCCCCCTCTTCTTCTCCTGCGCATCCCGGGGGATCGTCGACCCGATGCTCGCCTTCTTCACCACGCTGACGATCGCGGGATGCCGGCGGCGCATCTCCACGGGAAGGAAGCGGTGGCTCGCCGCGGCTTGTCTCGGCCTCGCCGGCGGGACGCTCACGAAGGGGCCGGTCGGCGCGGCCTTGCCCATCGGCGCGGTTTCCCTCTGGCTCCTGGCGGGGCGCCGCGTCCGGCCGCTCCTCCGCCTCCTCCTTCCCCTTGGGATCTTCCTCGCCGCGCTCCTCTTGGCGTTCATCTCCGCAGCCGGGGGGGCCGCGGCGATCCGGCCCCTCCTGGAGGCGCAGTTCCTCGATCGCTTCGCGGACGAGGCGAACGCCCCGCCCCACTACTACCTGCTGGTCTTTCTAGCCGGGTTCGCCCCGTGGTCGCTCTTCGCGTGTGCCCCCCTCCTCGCCTCGGCCGGCCGGGCCTTCCGGGGGGACGGAGGCGAACGGCGCCGGCCCGGCCCGCTCTATGCCTCCTGGTTCCTGTCGGCGTTGGCGATCCTCACCGCCGCCCGCATCAAGCACTCCCGCTACCTCCTCCCCGCCGCCCCGCCGATCGCCGTCCTTGCGGCTTTCTTCTGGGACGGCCTTCGCGCGGACGCCGCGCACGGCGCGGCCGCGGCCCTGGCGGCGTGGACAAGGCGCGCCTGTCTCGCCGCGCTCGCCGCCGGGGCGGCCGCCCTCGCCGTCGCGCCGCTCTTCATCCCCGTCTCCTCCGCCGCCCTCGCCTGCCTGCTCCCCCCCGCCTGTCTCCTCCCCCTCGCCGTCAGGCCCCTCCGCCGCGTGGGCGGCGCGGACGGGGCGTTCATCCTCATCGCATGGACCCTCTCCGCCGGCCTCCTCGCATTCGACCAGTTCGACGGGCCGAGGACGGCGGCGAGGGAGGAGGCCCGCCCGTTCGTGCACGCGGTCGAGCGCGCGGCGGCGGGGAGGAGGATCGTCTTCCACGGCGTCGACAAGGACTCGGACGGCCTCAAGTTCAGATGGTGGCGGACCGGCGCGTCCCCGCTCTCCTTCACCGACTCGCTCCCGGACCTCCGCGCCGCCCTCGCGTCGCCGGCGATCCTCGTCGTCCCCTCCGCCTCGCGCGGGGCGGTCGAGCGGGAGCTCGGTCCGCGGCTGCGCCCCCTTCACGAGGGGGCACTCGGCAGGCGCCGCTGCGCGGTCTTCGATCTTCCCGTGACCGGCGGTCCGCCCGGGCCCCCGGTTCGAAAATAGCAGTGGCGCCCCGCCGCCCCCCCTGCTACAATGCGCAAAACCCGGGGTCGCGGATGATTCCCACTCCCGATATCATCAGGTCGCTCCCCAAGGTGCTCCTGCACGACCACCTCGACGGCGGCCTGCGGGTCTCCACCATCATCGAGATCGCCCGCAAAGAGAATATATCCATCCCCTCCGAGGATCCAGGGGAGCTCCTCGACTGGTTCCACCGCGGGGCGAACCAGGGGGACCTCGGGCTCTACCTCGAGACGTTCAAGGTGATCTACGACATCCTCCAGACGGAGGAGGCGCTCGAGCGCGTCGCCTACGAGTCGCTCCTCGACCTGAAGGCGGACAACGTCGTCTACGCGGAGCTTCGCTTCGCCCCGTTCTTCCACACGAGGAAGGGGTTGACGCACGACGAGATCATGGAGGCGGTCCTCCGGGGGCTGCGGCAGGCCGAGAAGGAGACCGGGACGCGCTTCGGCCTCATCCTCTGCTCGATGCGCGGCAGCGAGTGGGCGATGCCGACGGCGGAGCTCGCCGTGAGGTACCGCGAAAGGGGGGCGGTCGGTTTCGACCTGGCGGGGGAGGAGGCGGGAAATCCCGCCAAGAAGGACCAGGCCGCGTTCGACTACTGCCTGCGCGAGAATTTCAACATCACCATCCACGCGGGGGAGGCGTTCGGCGCGAAATCGATCTGGCAGGCGCTCCAATACTGCGGGGCGCATCGGATAGGGCACGGGACGCGCCTGGTGGACGACTTCACCCTGGAGGGCGGGAACGTCGCCAGGATGGGGACGTTGGCCCAGTACATCCTCGACAAGCGCATCCCGCTCGAGTGCTGCCTGAGCAGCAACATCCAGACGGGGGCCGCCGAGAGTTTCGAGGCGCACCCGTTCAGGCTCTTCTACGGGAACCGGTTCCGCGTGACGCTGAACACGGACAACCGCCTGATGAGCGACACCTCGATGAGCAGGGAGTTCGAGATCGCGACGCGCGCCTACGGCCTCACCCTGCGGGATATCGAGGTGCTGACGTTGAACGCCATGAAGAGCGCGTTCATCCACTACGACGAGCGCTGCGATATCATCTACCGGGTCATCAAGCCGGCGTTCGGGCGGGTCGCCTCCCCCCCTTCCCTCCGGGGGGCCTGACCCGCGTCCGCCTTCCGCCCCCGTCCAGCCCGTCCAGGGGGCATCCGGCGCATCGCGGCCTCCTTCCGCAATACTCCTTCCCGACGCGGACGAAGAGGGCGTGGAATTCGTTGAAGAGCCGCGCGTCCCGCGGAAGGCGGGAGACGAGATAACGCTGCGCCTCCCCGTAGCCGGCGCCGGGGGGCAGGAGGCCGTGACGGGACAGCACGCGCACGGTGTACGCGTCCACGACGAAGGCGGGGCGGCCGAAGGCGTAGAGGAGGATGCTGTCCGCGGTCTCGGGGCCGATCCCGTGGACGGCGAGGAGCTTCGCCCGAAGGGACGCGGTCGGTTCGCGCCCCATCGCCGCGAGGCCGCCGCCGTACTCCCGCCGCATGAACGCCATGAACGCCTTGAGCTTCACCGCCTTCTGGTTGAAGTAACCGGAGGGGCGTATCAGGCGCGCCAGGCGGCCGCGGGGGACACGGCCGAGGCCGCGGACCGAGAGGAGCCGAGCCGCCTTCAGGTTGGCGATGGCCCGCTCGACGTTCGCCCACGCGGTGCCCTGCGTCAGGATGGCCCCGACTATCACCTCAAACGGCGTCTCTCCCGGCCACCACCCCTGGGGGCCGAAGCGCCGCATGAGCCTCCGGTAGATCCCGGCGACCCCCGCCCCCCCGTCACAGATCGTACCCGAGCCTCTTGACCTCGCCCTCATCCTTCTTCCAGTCGCGGATGACCTTCACCCGCAGGTCGAGGAAGACCCTGGCCCCGAGGAGGCGCTCGATCTCCCCCCGCGCGGCGCTGCCGATCCGCTTGATCATCGCGCCGCCCCTCCCCACGATCATCCCCTTGTGCGACTCCCGCTCGGCGATGATCGAGGCGCGCACCTCCACGACTCCGTCCGCCCGCTCCGCCATTCCCTCCATCCGCACGGCCGCCCCGTACGGGACCTCCTGATGCAGGAAGCCGAAGACCTTCTCGCGTATCAACTCCGCCACCGCGAAACGGGTCGGCTGGTCCGAGAGGATGTCGTCGGGGAGCTGCTTCTCCCCCTCCGGGAGGAGCTCGATCGTCTTCTCGAGAAGGAGCGCCACGTTGTCCCCCCGGAGCGCGGAGATCGGGATTATCTCCCGGAACGGGAATAGGCCGCGATAGGAGGCGATGGCGGGGAGAAGGGATTCGCGGGGGGGCAGGTCCGCCTTGTTGATCAGCAGGAAGACCGGGGCGCGGCATCCCCCGAGCATCTCCACGGACCCCCGGTCGGCTTCGGAGGCCGGGGTCGGCCCCACCATCAGGTAGACGAGATCCGCCTCGCCCGAGGCGCGGCGCGCGGCGCGCGCCATGTGCCGCCCGAGCGGATCGCGGGGGACGTGGAGGCCGGGGGTGTCCACGAAGACGATCTGCGCCTCCTCCAGCGTCAGGATGCCGCGTATCGGGTCGCGCGTGGTCTGCGGCTTCGGGGTGACGATCGCGAGCTTCTGCCCCAGGATGCGGTTGAGGAGCGTGGACTTCCCCATGTTGGGGCGCCCCACGATGGCGACGAATCCGAATTTCATGGCGTGCCCCGCCTCGGCCCTCGATTCGCCCGGGCGCGGATTCGAGCGGCCGCCGCGCGCGGAGGCGCTCACCCCTTTTCCCGCAGGGCGACGTACCGCTCCACCTGCTGGCAGATCCCGTGGAGCGCGCGCCACTCGTCGTCCGCGATCCCGCTCCGGCCGAAGATGCGCTTGAGCGTTTTCATCACGCCCTCGAGCACCCTGCGATCCCCGTCGGCGTTCGAGTAGCCCAGCGAGGCGAGCGCCGCCTCGATCCTCGCGTATAGGGTGATGAGCCGCTCCTGAGGGACCAGCGGGGGCGGCGGCTCCGTCCCCCCGGGCGCCGCGAACTCGAAGAGCCCGTGGAGAACCACCATCACCGCCTGGGCCACGTTGAGCGAAGGCATGAGCCGCGAGGCGGGGATCTTCACCGCGCACTGGCAGAAGGCGAGCTCCCCGTTGCTCAACCCCTTGTCCTCGCGCCCGAAGAGGACCGCGACCCGGTTCCGCTTCGTCGCGGCGGCTATGCGCGGGATCGCCTCCCGCAGGTCGGTTACGGGCCTCCGCCCCCGCCCCCTCCGCCGCGTAGTCCCGACGACCAGGCCGCACCCGGCGACCGCCTCCCCGAGGGTGGGGCAGACGCGGGCGCCTTGCACGACGTCGAGGGCGCCCCACGCGAGCTTGCGCACCTCGGGCGCGTCGAGGGGGGGCGGGTCGACGAGGACGAGGGTGCGCACGCCGCAGTTCTTCATGGCGCGGGCGGCGGACCCGATGTTGCCGCCGTGCCTGGTCCCGACCAGGACCACGGATATGTTCTCCATCACCGTCTTCATGGCCTCGTCCGGCCGGCCGATCCGGAAGCGCCCCGGCGCGGCGGGGATCATGCCGGGCTGCCTCCCCTTCGCGAGGGGGAAGCCCCCGGCCGCTATCCGAAGAGCGACATCTCGAAATCCCATCCCTCGTAGGAGGCGAGAAGCTCCTCAAGTTTCTTCATCGAAACGAAGACGCCGTCCACGAGCAGCCCGACGCGCTCCGTCTCCGGGTCGAAGGCGACGGAGCCGCGCATCAGGTCGTGCGTGAGGGCGGGCTTCTTGGAGGATAGGTCGAGGTACCTCACCGCGAGGCCCGACTTGATCTTGTGGCGCAGCGGCCCCAGCGCCTCGGCCGGGCTGGAGGCCGAGAACTCCTTGAAGACGTAGCCGTGCGCCGGTGGGTTCTGCTCCGTCGCGGTGAGCATCCAGCCCAGGTCCGTCTGCTCGGACTCGATCTTGAAGACCCGCCGCGCGCCGGCGCAATCCGTGTACTCCTCGACGACGGGGAAGAGGACCGCGCGCCCCGAAAACCCGCCCTTGTCAGACCTGTTGTCGATCATAGCCGCGCCTCCGCGATATGCGATCGGTTTGCATTTGCGCCCCGGGCGGCACGCGGCGGCTTCCGCCCCGTGCTCCCCGCCCGCGCCCGCCGGCGCGACGTCTTCCGCAGC